>NZ_CP007029.1:300000-527500 GCF_000227685.2 Thioalkalivibrio paradoxus ARh 1
CAAGCAGATCAACGATCTGAAGGAAGAGATCTACATGCCGATGGAGCACTACAAGGTCTACCACAATGAAGTGGTTGCCGGCTCGGTGAACCCGAACTTCATCAATCCGCGGCAGGGCCTGGACCGCCTGCAGAAGCTGATGGACGAATACTGCGGTGGCGTGACGGTCAGCTATATGACCAACGAAAAGCTGCTCCACATCGGACTCAAGAAGATGAAGGTTCTCGAAGAGGATCTGGAGAAGCTGGCCGCCGAGGACGTCCACGAGCTGCTGCGTGCCTGGGAACTCAAGCACCGTTTTCGCACTGCCGAAAGCGTGTTCCATCACACGCTGTTCCGCAAGGAAACGCGCTGGCCGGGTTACTACTACCGTGGCGACGCGATGAAACTCGACGACGAGAACTGGCATGTGCTGACCGTCTCCCGTCGCGATCCGAAGACGGGCGAGTACACCATGGAAAAGGCACCGTGCTACCACTTGGTCGGCAAGGACGACTGACCGGAAGCCGCGGCGGGGCCGGGATCGGCCCCGCCGCCCTTGGCAGGAGCGGCAAGGGCCGGCGCCGATGCGCGCCGGTCCTTGCTGGCCGTTCCGTCCGCGACTGATTACAGGGCTCTTTTGACATGACGACTGCAGGTGACGCTCCGGTAACGAAGGAGACGTCAACGAATATTACCGAGCTTTCCGATGACCAGATCACCGAAATCGCCCACCCCATGTGGGGCGACCTGGTCAAGTATTCCAACAAGGGCCAGTACGGGAAGTTCGTCCGGAAGTTCTCCTACAACCTGCTGTTCGGCCTCAACGAGGTGGAAGTGGGCAAGCAGTTCGCGAAGAGCGAACTGACGCGTAACCTGAGCGAGGACTGGGACTACCTTGGGATCATCCGCCGTGGCGAACACGTGACGGTGTTGTACCGGGTCCGAAGCAACAAGAAGGAAGGCGAGTGGCTCGGACGGATGGTGCTTGGCTACGAGCAGGGAGAAGTGCGCATCTTTGGCGCGTCCATTTTCTGACAGTGCAGGCTGAGCAATGACAAAAGACGTAATCGAGCCGAACAAGTACGTGGAGCTGACCTACAAGGTCATCGACGCGAAATCGGGCCAGACTCTGACGCTGGTCGAATTTCCGTTAGGCTACGTGCATGGCGTCAACGAGATTCTTGCGCCGCGGGTGATGGCCGAGTTGGAAGGCAAATCCGCGGGCGATACCATTGAAGTGCCGATCGACTGCAACGAGATTTACGGGCCGCGCGATGAGTCTCTGGTGATTACCGATCGCATCGAGAACGTTCCTGAAGAATATCGCGAGGTAGGTACCGCGATCCTGATGGAAAACGATAGAGGTCAGACCAAGAATTTCCTGGTGACCCGCGTGGACGCGAGGACGATCACCATCGACGGCAACAACCCGCTATGCGGCAGGGAAGTGATCTTCAAGCTCGAGATTCAGTTGGTGCGTGATGCGACTGACGAAGAGATCGAGCATGGCGGCAAGGTGGAGACGGGCCCCGAAGTGAGCGGCGGGCGCGCGGTGCCCATCTGAAGCACAAGGACGGGGTCGCGGCTGCGCGCGAGCGAAGCCCGACACGGTGACATCGGATGGCGGTGCGTGCCGCATGCCAGAGGGGATCGGCCGCGGCGAACGCGCGCATGAACTCTCTGCCCGCAACCGCGCCTGCCCGTACAGCGTTGCGAAAGTTCCGGTCTGTCAGTGAGCGTGGGGGGCTGACATCGGTGTTTTCATTCCCCCCTTTTCCAGTGAGACGAGGTGAAGCATGAGTCAAGCAACCCCAAAGAAGCGCCCGGCCGTTCCCGAGGGCAAGACGCGTTTCCTGACCACGCGGCAGAAGGCGCCGAACGAAAAAGGCTATGTGGGGTACGACACCATCTGGGAATCGTTTCAGAAAGAAGCCCCATACACCACGCCCAAGCGGCCCTGAGCCCAACGGCAACGTGAACGGCCGCATACGCGGCCGTTTTTGCGTTAGCGTGAAAGAACCCGAGGCGCGCGTCCGGGGTGTCCTGTAGGGCGGAAAAGCGCAGCGTCATCCGCCGCTCGGCGTTCGCGCCTCCCTGGCGCCTGCGGCAACCCCGGCGCTGGATGGCGGATGACGGCCTTCGGCCTTTTCCGCCCTACGTCTCTTTCATCATCGAGGGTGGCCGCTGGCCAAGACAGTTGGTGGGGTCTCACTTGGCACTTCCCCGGTGCCGGCCGGAACCTGAGTAGGCGACTCTTCGATCCGTGCCGAGCCTGGGAGCCTGTTGGATTGGTGCGGCTCCTGGTGATGCCCCCGCTCCGGATGATGTGAGCGGGGGTGTTTCTGTCGGGCCATGGGCGCTGTCCATGCGCGTTCACGGTCCCTTTGGCGGCCCGGGCCGGGGTGGTAGGTCGGGCGCGGTTGCGGGCGGCTTTTGGCGCCGGACGGGCGGATCAGGAGCTGGGGGCGGGGCGGCGCGGCCGCCGGCCTCCACCGGGCCTGCCCGGTCCGCGGTCCGGCGTTCGGCCACCTTCCCGGGCGCTGCCACGCGGCGCGCGCCCCCGGCGTTCGTCGGGCTTGCGCCGCGCGCGCGGAGGGGGGCGCTTCAAATCCGCCGGAAGATCCTCGGGGTAGAGCATTTCGGTCGGGATGCGGCGGCCCAGGTAGGTCTCGATGTCGGGCAGATAGAATGCGGAATCTTCGCAGCCGAAGCTGATGGCGTCACCTTCCGCGCCGGCGCGGGCGGTCCGGCCGATGCGGTGCACGTAGTCCTCGCCGGACTGTGGCAAATCGAAGTTGAACACATGGGTCACGTCCGGGATGTGCAGGCCGCGGGCGGCCACGTCGGTCGCAACGAGATAGCGGTACTTGCCTTCGGCGAACTGGGACAGCAGTCGGCTGCGCTTGGTCTGCGGCACGTCGCCGGAGAGCAGCGCGGCTTTCAGTTCGTTGGCGTTCAGCCAGTCGCAGACACGCTCGGCCCAGTGCTTGGTGTTCACGAACACGATCGCGCGCTCGGGCTGCAGCTTGCGGGCAAGGCCGATCAGCAACGGAATCTTCTGCTCGTTGGCTGGGTAGTAGATGACCTGGCGGATCCGGTCCGCGGTCACGGTCTCGGCCTGCGCCTGAACCTTTTCCGGGTTGTTCATGTGCTCGTAGGCCAGTTCCATCACCCGCCAGGACAGCGTGGCCGAGAACAGCATCGACTGGCGCTCGGTTGGTGGCGAGCAGCGCCGCAGCAGGTAGCGGATGTCCTTGATGAAGCCCAGGTCGAACATGCGGTCGGCCTCGTCGAGCACCACGACCTCGACGCGCTTCAGGCCGAACACGCGCTGCTTGTGGTAGTCGATGATGCGGCCCGGGGTGCCGATCAGCACGTCGGCCCCCGCCTGAAGCTCCTCGCGTTGCCGTTCGTAGCCGGTGCCACCGTAGGCGAGCGCGAATTTCAGGCCGGTGTGGGCGCCCAGCAGCAGAGCGTCCTTGTGGATCTGGATCGCGAGTTCGCGTGTCGGCGCCAGCACCAGCATACGCACGTCGTTGTGGCGCCGGCCTTCAGGCGGGTCGCGCCGCAGGAGCCGGTCGAAGGCCGCCAGCAGAAAGGCCGCCGTCTTGCCCGTCCCGGTCTGGGCCTGGCCGGCGACATCGTGGCCAGCCAGCGCGATCGGCAGCGTCAGTGCCTGGATCGGCGTGCAGTATTCGAAGCCGGCCTCGCGGATGCCCTGCAGGACCGGTTCGGGCAGGTCGAGATCGGCGCAGCGGGTGCGTTCCGGAGTCGCTTCGGTCATGAGTCTTCCAGGGGCAGAAACAGCCGGTTCACTTGAATTCACCTGCGATTGTGTTCGATAGTAGCGGGCGTAAGCGGACCCGCGTTCCGCGCCCCGCAGCCCAATGACGAGGATTCGGAGTGAGCGTAAACATTCATCATATCTCGGACGCCAGTTTCGAGGCGGACGTTCTCAAATCGGACCGGCCCGTGCTGGTCGACTACTGGGCCGAATGGTGCGGCCCGTGCAAGATGATCGCCCCGATCCTGGACGAGATTGCGCAAGAATACGACGGCAAACTCAAGGTTGCCAAACTCAACATCGACGAGAACCCCGGAACGCCGCCTCGGTACGGGATCCGCGGGATCCCGACGCTGATGCTGTTCAAGGATGGCGACGTCGAGGCGACCAAGGTCGGCGCACTGAGCAAATCGCAACTGACCGCCTTCCTCGACCAGCATCTCTGATCCGACCAACCGGCCGCGTTAAGCGGCCGGTGCTCCCGGCGCCGGGCCTGTGCGGTCTGGCGCAAAGGCTTGCCTGGAACGCCAAGCTCGCCTATATTCCGCACGTGCGCCCGCTTAGGGGCGCCCCTGCCTCCCCTGCCAAGCCCGTCGCGATCCGACCTTCGCCTGGCGATCCTGTACCTACTTACGTTGACGACAGCGCCCCCTCCATGAATCTGACCGAACTGAAGCAGAAAACTGCTGCCGAGCTCGTGGCGTTTGCCGAGTCCCAGGGCATCGACAACATGTCGCGGGCACGAAAACAGGAGATCATCTTTGCGCTGCTGAAGGCCCACGCCAAGACCGGCGAGCCGATCTTCGGCGACGGTGTATTGGAGATCCTGTCCGACGGCTTCGGATTCCTGCGCGGCGCGGACAGCTCGTACCTTGCGGGCCCGGATGACGTCTACGTCTCGCCCAGCCAGATCCGGCGCTTCGGTCTGCGCACCGGCGATACCATTTCGGGCAAGATTCGCCCACCGAAGGACAATGAACGCTATTTCGCGCTGCTGAAGGTCTCGAAGATCAATTTCGAGCCGCCGGAGAACGCGCGGCACAAGGTGCTGTTCGAGAACCTGACGCCGCTGCACCCGAACCAGCGCATGCGCATGGAGCGTGGCAACGGCTCCACCGAGGACATCACCGCGCGCGTGATCGACATGGTCGCGCCGTTCGGGAAGGGCCAGCGCGGACTGATCGTGTCGCCGCCGAAGGCCGGCAAGACGCTGATGCTGCAGAACATCGCGCAAAGCATCGCGACCAACTACCCGGACAGTTACCTGATCGTGCTGCTGATCGACGAGCGGCCCGAGGAGGTCACCGAAATGACCCGGATGGTGCAGGGCGAGGTGGTGTCCAGCACCTTCGACGAACCGGCCACCCGGCACGTGCAGGTCGCCGAAATGGTGATCGAGAAGGCCAAGCGCCTGGTCGAACACAAGCGCGACGTGGTGATCCTGCTGGATTCGATCACGCGCTTGGCGCGCGCCTACAACACCGTGGTGCCGAGTTCGGGCAAGGTGCTCACCGGCGGCGTCGACGCGAACGCGCTGCACCGGCCCAAGCGCTTCTTCGGCGCCGCGCGCAACATCGAGGAAGGCGGCAGCCTGACCATTCTCGCCACCGCGCTGGTCGACACCGGGTCCAAGATGGACGAGGTGATCTACGAGGAGTTCAAGGGCACCGGCAACATGGAGATCCATCTGGATCGCCGTATCGCCGAAAAACGTGTGTACCCGGCGATCAACGTGAACCGCTCCGGCACCCGGCGCGAAGAACTGCTGACCGAGCCCGACGAGCTGCAGAAGCTCTGGATCCTGCGCAAGTTCCTGCACGGCATGGACGATCTCGAGGCGATGGAATTCCTGCTTGGGCGCATGCAGTCCAGCAAGACCAATGCCGATTTCTTCGACATGATGCGCCGCGCCTGAGGCGCCGGGGGTTGCCGTCAGCGCCGCTCCAGTTCGGAAAACTCGACGATGCGGTCCAGCCGCACGAAGCGGCGCCGGTTCAGTTGGTCGCGTAGCAGCAGGAACTCGGCATGGCGCCGCGTGCGCAGATCCTCGGGGTAGACCACCTCGAGATGCGTGATCGCCCGGCCGACCCAGCGCAAGCGCAGCGCGCGCCGGCGCACGATGGCCAGCTCCAGCTCCGAATACCGCGCGCAGTCCATCGGCGCGTAGGGTGGTGCCTGCGTCATTCCCCCTCCCGCCAGACCGCGATTTCGGGCTCCTCGCCAGAGCCTGAGTCGACGCGCCGAAACACGATCGGCGAGCAGCAGACCGTGCAGTCCTCGACCCATTCCCGTTCCCCGCTGACCATATCGACACTGGTCTCGCCCGGCTCGCCGCACCAGGGACAGGGAAAGCTGACGAATTCAACGGGTCGGGTCATGATCGCTCAGGAAGATTTGCAGCAGGTCGTTCAGGAATTGCAGGCCCAGCGGGGTGGCGCGGAGTTGATCGGGGTCGCGACTCAAAAGGCCGCGCGCGCGTGCCTGTTCCAGCCGCGCAGCGAGCCTCTCTGGCGGCAGTCCGGTGCGTTCGCGAAACATCGCTGCCGGGACGCCGCCAGTCAGACGCAGCGCGTTGAGCATGAATTCGAAGGGCAGCGATTCGCGTGCGACCGGGGTCGCGGTGATCGCGGCAGGATCGCGCAGGTAGGCTTCGGGCTGCCGCGGTTTCGTCAGGCGTCGGATGGTTCCGTCCGCCGCGTCCGTCAGCTTGCCGTGCGCGCCCGCCCCGATTCCGAGGTAGTCGCCGAACTCCCAGTAGTTCAGGTTGTGCCGGCATTCGTTGCCCGCCGTTGCATGGGCCGAGACTTCATACCGAGTATAGCCCGCGGCCTGCAGGAGCGAGTGTCCGCGCGCGAACAACTCGTCGATCGTCTCGTCGGCCGGCAGCGGCGGCGGCCGGTGCGCGAACAGCGTATTGGGTTCGAGCGTCAGCTGGTACCAGGAGATATGGCCCGGATCCACGGCCACCGCGGTCTGGAGGTCGGTCAGGCCCTGCTCCAGCGACTGTCCGGGCAGCCCGAACATCAGATCCAGGTTCAGGCGCTCGAAGCCGGCAGCGCGCGCCTGGGCAATGGCCGCATGCGCATCGACATCGTCGTGGATCCGGCCGATCCGCTCCAGCGCGGCGGGGTCGAAGCTCTGGATTCCCAGCGACAGGCGGTTCACGCCCGCGTCACGGTAGCCGGCGAAGTATCCGCGTTCGGCGGTTCCGGGGTTCGCCTCCAGCGTGATCTCGAGATCCGGGCGCCAGGGCAGGCGCGCGCGCAGGCCGGCGAGCAGGCTTTCGATCGCCTGGGGCGAGAACAGGCTGGGGGTGCCGCCGCCGATGAAGATGCTCTCGAGCCGGCGGCCCCAGATTGCCGGGAGCTGGGACTCGAGATCCTTCAGCAGGGCGTCGACGTACGCCTCCTCGGGAAGCGCACCGCGGACCTCGTGCGAGTTGAAATCGCAGTACGGGCACTTGCGCAGGCACCAGGGCAGGTGCACGTAGAGCGCGAGCGGCGGCGGATAACGCAGCGGCGATCCGGTGCCGGATCGGGCGGTTCCGCCGGCGATGCCTGCAGCGGAGTCCGTCATGGCCTCGATCTGGAAGCGGTGCGCTGAACCGGGTGGGTGCAGCGGGCGGCGCCCGCGGGCATCAGCCGTGCGCCATGCGCCGGGTCAGCTGTGCAACCATCGAGTTCAGTGCCTGGGCCCGATGGCTGCGCCGGTTCTTGACCTGCTCCGGCACGTCTGCCGAGGTGCGCCCGTACTGCGGGAGAATGAAGATCGGGTCGTAGCCGAAGCCTCCGTGGCCGGAGGGCTTGGTCGCGATCAGGCCTTCCCAGGTCCCCTCGGCCAGGATCGGCGAGGGGTCTTCGGCATGCGTGAGAAAGGCCATCACGCAGCGGAAGCGAGCGGTGCGCTCCGGCCGCGGCACGCCCGCCAGCGCCTCGAGCAACTTCTCGTTGTTGTCCTGGTCGTCGGCATCCGGGCCGGCATAGCGCGCGGAATAGATGCCCGGTTGCCCGTTCAGCGCGTCGACCTCGATTCCGGAGTCGTCGGCCAGCGCGGGCATGCCGGTGTGCAGTGCCGCGTTCCGGGCCTTCAGGATCGCGTTCTCGACGAAGGTCAGCCCGGTCTCCTCTGCTTCCGGGACCGACCAATGCGACTGCGGAATCAGCTCGATGCCGATCGGCTGCAGCAAGGTCGTGAACTCGCGGATCTTGCCGGGGTTGCCAGAGGCCAGCACGAGGGGGGTCATGTTCATCGGTTCTCTTGCTTCGTGGTCTGTCGGTCGGGGCGCGCGGCACCGTTCATGCGGCCAGCGCTTCCTGTTGCCAAGCGATGATTTCGCGGATGCCTTGCTCGCCGAGTTCCAGCATTGCGTCGAGTTCATCGCGGCGGAACGCATGGCCCTCGGCGGTGCCCTGGATCTCGATCACGCCGCCGGCCTCGTTCATCACCAGGTTCATGTCGGTCTCCGCCTGCGAGTCCTCGTCGTAGTCGAGGTCCAGCACCGGAACGCCCTGATAAATGCCCACGGAGATCGCGGCGAGCTGTCCGTGCACCGGGTTGCGCTTGAGTACACCAGTCTTCAGACAGTGCGCGACCGCGTCGCGCAGTGCGACATAGGCGCCGCTGATCGCGGCAGTGCGGGTGCCGCCGTCTGCTTGTAGTACATCGCAGTCGATGATGACCTGGCGCTCGCCCAGCGCCTCGAGGTCGACGACCGCGCGCAGCGCCCGGCCGATCAAGCGCTGGATCTCCATTGTGCGGCCCCCGAGCTTGCCGCGTGCCGCCTCGCGCGCCATGCGGTCATGGGTCGCGCGCGGCAGCATGCCATACTCGGCGGTGACCCAGCCGCGGCCCTTGCCCTTCAGGAACGGGGGCACGCGGGACTCGACGGTGGCGTTGCACAGCACGCGGGTGTCGCCGAATTCGACCAGCACCGAACCTTCGGCATGGCGGGTGAAATGTCGGGTGAATCGCACCGGACGCAACTGATCCGGCTGGCGGCCGCTGGGGCGCATGAGCAGTCCTTGGAACGTGAATGAAACCCGCAAGTATACGGGAGCCGCGACGCCTGCGGGGCTACAATGGCCGTTTCGTATCACGAACTCGTTGCCAGAGGAGGCCAGATGACCGCCAGCATGACCGGATTCGCGCGCCACGCACTCGAGGTCGAGGGCCAGTTGCTGGTCTGGGAGCTGCGCAGCGTGAATCATCGCTACCTCGACCTTCGCCTGCAGCTTCCGGAGGGGCTGCGCGAGTTGGAGCCGGAGCTGCGGGCCGCGATTCAGCAGGCCATCGCGCGCGGCAAGATCGACGCCCAGCTGCGCGTCGAGGCGACCGGGGCGGATGTTCAGATCGCGTTCGACGCCGCTCGCGCGAAGGCACTGATCGGCGCCATCGGCGAGGTCGACCACATGATGGTCAACGGAGCCCGGGTTTCGCCGCTGGAAATCCTCGCCTGGCCTGGCGTGCTCGAGTCGTCGGTCAGCCCCGATGCCGATGCTCTCCGCGAGCGAGTGTTGCAGGCGTTGCGGGCGGCGATCGACGATTTGCGGGCGATGCGGGCGGCCGAAGGCGACGTGCTGCGCCAATCGCTGCAGCAGCGGCTCGACGCGTTCGCCGGTCTGGCAGCGCAGGTGCGCGAGCGCCGTCCCGAAGTGCTGCAGGAACAGCGCGAACGGCTGCAGGCGCGGATCGGGGAACTGGACCTGACACTGGATCCCCAGCGTCTCGAGCAGGAGGTGGCGCTGCTCGCGCAGCGGCTCGACGTGGACGAGGAGCTCGATCGACTCGACGGCCACGTGGCCGCGATGCGGGAGATCCTGGAGCGCGACGAGCCGGTGGGCCGGCGGCTCGATTTTCTGATGCAGGAGTTCAACCGTGAGGCGAACACCCTGAGTTCCAAGTCACACGATCTGCTGACGACCCAGGCGGCGATGGAGATGAAGGTGCTGATCGAGCAGATGCGCGAACAGATCCAGAACGTCGAATAGCGCCGGTTCGAGGCCTTGAAAAGCGCGTCTGCGGCCCCACTCTCGTGACAGGAAAAACTAGAGACCCCTGGAGGTGGAATCATGGCACTGATGCGTTACGAACCCTGGAGCCTGCTGAACCAGTTGTCGCGCGAACTCGAGCGCATGCAGGGCTCGGATCAGCGCGAAGAGCCGGCGATCACCGCGGACTGGAGCCCGGCCGTGGACATCCGCGAGGAGTCGGACGGCTACGTGCTGCACGCCGACCTGCCCGGCGTCGACCCGAAGGACATCGAGGTGCACATGGAGAGCGGCGTGCTCACGATCCGCGGCGAACGGCGTCACGAGAGCAAGGAAGAGCGCGAGAATTACAAGCGCATCGAGCGCGTCCGCGGCACGTTCTTCCGGCGCTTCTCGCTGCCCGACACCGCCGACTCCGACAACATCTCGGCGCGCTGCCAGAATGGTGTCCTGGAAGTCCGCATTCCGAAGCACGCCCAGGTGCAGCCCCGCCGGATCACGGTGGAAGGCTGACGCGCCCGCTCCGCGGGTGCAGCAACAGGGTGCGCCGCCCGAAACTCCGGTCGGCGCACCTTCGGCTGTGCGGGTGTTTGCGCGGCCGGTGTTCCGGATCAATCATGAGGGCTTCTGCCCAGTGAGCCACGAGGACAACTGACCCGCCGATGCACTTCAGGGACTACTACAAAATCCTCGGCGTGGGCCGCGGCGCCAGCCAGGACGAGATCAAGAAGGCCTACCGGCGCCTGGCGCGCAAGTTCCATCCGGACGTGAGCCAGGAGGCCAACGCCGAAGCGCGGTTCAAGGAGATCAACGAGGCCAACGAGGTGCTCGGTGATCCGGAACGCCGTGCCGCCTACGACCGACTTGGTTCCGACTGGCGCGCGGGCCAGGACTTCCGGCCGCCTCCGGGCTGGGCCGGCCGGTCGGGTGCGCGGGGCGCCGGCGCGGACGGAGGCTTCGACGGCTTCTCCGATTTCTTCGATTCGATGTTCGGCGGCCGCCCCGGGGGGCGCCGCGCCGGACCCGGTTTCCGTGCCCGCGGGGCGGATCGTTCGGCAGTCGCCGAGATCAGTCTGGAGCAGGCGCTGCATGGCACCGAGCTGACGGTGAACGGTGCCGCCGGCGAGGGCCGGCGCGTCCGGATTCCCCCGGGCGCACACAATGGCACGCGCTTGCGCGTCCGGGGGCAGGGCGCCCCGGGGATGGGCGCCGGGTCTGCCGGCGATCTGTTGCTCGAGATCCGGGTGCGCCCGGATCCGCGCTACCGGCTGGAAGGCCGCGACCTCCATCGGGATGTCCCGATTACGCCTTGGGAGGCGGCCCTCGGGGCGACCATCGAGGCGCCGACGCCCCAGGGCACGGTCAAGCTGAAGATTCCTGCTGGCTCGCAGTCCGGCAAGGTGATGCGCCTGAAGGGCCGCGGGCTTCCGGGCAAGACCCCGGGCGACCTGTACCTGCGGCTGATGATCGCGGTTCCGCCGGCCGCAGAGGCGGGCCAGTGGTACGAGGAGATGGCGCGGGTGTCCTCGTTCCGGCCCCGGGAAGGGCTGCAGCCCTGAGGCCCTGAGGCCGGTGCGCCGCGTGGCGTGAACGCGGCCGGTCGCGCGGCCGCGCTCGGTTCGTGTCGTGTTCGTATCCTGGATGCGGAGTGCAACGATGATGGCGAAGACATTCCTGGCCGTTCTGGTGCTGCTGCTGGCGGCCGTGCCGGTTCAGGCACAGCTGCCTGCTGCGGTGGATGGCGAGCCGCTGCCGACCCTGGCGCCGATGCTGGAGCGCACGGTCCCCGCGGTGGTGAACGTCGCCACCCGCGCGCTGGTGGTGGAACCGGTCAGCCCGCTGTTCGACGACCCGTTCTTCCGCCGCTTCTTCGACCTCCCGTCGCAGCAGCGCGAGCGCATCCGGCAGGGCCTGGGATCCGGTGTGGTGGTCGACGCCGGTCAGGGGCTGATCCTGACCAACAACCATGTGATCCAGCGTGCCGACGAGATCGTGGTCACGTTGCACGACGGGCGCCGTTACGATGCCGAGGTGATCGGTGCCGACCGCGAGACGGACATCGCGCTGATCCGCATCGAGGCCGACCGCCTGCAGGCGCTGCCGTTCGCCGACTCCGACGCGCTTCGAGTCGGCGACTTCGTCGTTGCGATCGGCAATCCCTTCGGGTTGGGGCAGACGGTCACCAGCGGGATCGTCAGCGCGCTGGGGCGCAGCGGTCTCGGCGTCGAGGGCTTCGAGGATTTCATCCAGACCGACGCGTCGATCAATCCCGGCAATTCGGGCGGTGCGTTGGTCAATCTGCGCGGCGAACTCGTCGGGATCAATACGGCGATCCTGGCCCGCGGTGGCGGCAACATCGGCATCGGCTTCGCGATTCCGATCAACATGGCCCGTCAGGTCCAGGAACATCTGATCGCCGATGGCGCGGTGACCCGCGGGCAGCTCGGGATCGCGGTCCAGGACCTGACGCCGGATCTGGCCCAGGCCTTCTCGCTGCAGGTGTCCAGCGGGGCGGTCGTGACCCGCGTCGAGCCCGGTTCGCCCGCCGACCGCGCGGGGCTGCGTTCCGGCGACGTGGTGCTCGAGACCGACGGCCGTCCGGTGCGCAACGCGACCGACCTGCGCAACCGCATCGGGCTGCTGCGCGTCGGGACCGAGGTCCGGCTGCGCGTCCTGCGCAATGGCCGGGAGCAGTTCGTGGTCGCCCGTATCGAGGCGCCGCAGCGCCAGGAGATCGACGGCGCGTCGATCGATGCCCGGCTCGCTGGCGCGCAGTTCGCCCGCATGCTGCAGCGCGACGGTGAACCGCGCATCGCGATCAGCGCGGTCGAGCCGCGTTCGGCGGCGGCTCGTGCCGGCCTGCGCGAGGGCGACGTGGTGCTGTCGATCAACCGGCGCGAGGTCAGCGAGCTGGACGACCTCCGCACAGCGGCCCAGGCTGGCCGGGGCGGGCTGCTATTGAACATCCAGCGCGGTGACGGTGCGTTCTTCCTGATGCTTCAATAGCGGAGGCGTCGGGGCAGCGGGCCGTTGGGCAGGGCCGCTCAGCGGCCCGGCGTGTTCTGTTCTACCCAGCGTTCGCTGCCGTCCGGCAGGCGCTCGCGCTTCCAGAAAGGGGCTTCGTGCTTCAGGCGTTCCAGGATTTCGGAACAGGCGTCGCGGGCCGCGACCCGGTGGGCCGACCAGACGGCAACCAGCACCAACGTGTCGGACGGTTCGATCGCACCGACCCGGTGCGCCACCTCGCAGGCTTCCAATGGCCACTTTGCCTCGGCTTCGGCGACGATCCGTTCCAGTTCGCGCTCGGTCATTCCCGGGTAATGTTCGAGGAACATCCCGCGCACCTCGCGCCCGTCGTTGAAATCGCGCATGCGCCCGACGAACACGGCCGCTGCGCCCAGTCGGTGCAGCGGCAGCCCGCGTTCGCGTTCCCGGATCACCGCCCAGGGATCGAACGGCTCGGCATGAAGCTGTACGGCCATCGGTCTACCCGCCGGTGACCGGGGGAAAGAACGCGACCTCGTCGCCGTCGGCGACGGGGCTGTCGAGGCGGGCGTGCGCCTGGTTCACCGCGGCCATCAGCCGCGGTGGCGGTGGTGCCCGGTGCAGGTGTTGCCAGACGTCGGCGACTGTCGCGATGCCGTCGCCCGATGGCACCTCGTCGCTTGCCCGGCCGACGTCGGCGCGCAGCCGGGCGAAGTAATGCACGGTAATCGTCACGATACGGACCTACACATCGACGGATCTGTCGAGCATTATAGCGGTGATGAGCGAACTCACACATTTTGACGCGCAGGGTCGGGCGCATATGGTCGATGTCGGCGCCAAGCCGGTCAGCCACCGGGTCGCGATTGCCGAGGGGGTGATCCACATGAAACCCGAGACTGTGGCAACCCTCCGCGCCGGAGATCACCGAAAGGGGGATGTTCTCGGCGTGGCGCGGGTCGCCGGGATCATGGCGGCCAAGCGAACCGGAGACCTGATCCCGCTCTGCCATCCGATCGGACTCACCCGGGTGGCGCTCGAATTCGATACCGGCACGGACCGAATACGGGTGCAGGCCACCTGCGAGGTGCAGGGCCAGACCGGGGTGGAAATGGAGGCGCTGACTGCGGTCAGTGTCGCGCTGCTGACCGTCTACGACATGTGCAAGGCGGTCGACCGTGGGATGCGCATCGACGCTGTGCGGCTGCTCGAGAAACACGGTGGCCGCAGCGGAAGCTGGGTCGCGGAACCTCAATCGGGAGAACCGAAATGAAATGGCTTTTCCGTCTGCTGGGCCTGCTCGGCGTCGTGGTGCTGCTCGCGGCGGTGGTTGCAGTGTACCTGGTGGCCACCTTCGACCCCGGCGCGTACCGTGAGCGCATCGAGGAGCAGGTCACCGAAGCGACCGGGCGCGAATTTCGCCTTGCCGGCGACATCGGCCTGACGCTGTTTCCCGCGATCGGCCTGCGCCTCGAGGGCGTCAGCCTTGCCAATGCGCCGGAATTCGGTGATGTCCCGTTCGCCGAGGCCGAATCGGTCGATGTCGCAGTCGCGGTGCTGCCGCTGCTGCGCCGGGAACTGGAGGTGCTGCATATCGACGCCGATGGCGTGTCCGTTGCGCTGACGCGCGAACAGGACGGCCGCAACAACTGGGACGACCTGGTCGAACGGCTGGCCGGAGAAACCGCGCCGCCCGATGCCGGCACCGAGCGCGGCGATCCCGAGCGCGCCGTGCTGGGCGATTTTTCCGTGGCAGGCGTCGATCTGACCCGGGTGCGGGTCGAATGGGACGATCGCCAGGCGGGTACGCGCATGGTGCTGGACCCCGCGAACCTGCGGCTGCGGCAGTTCCGGCCCGGGGCGGATGCGCCGCTGGAGCTGGATGGTTCGGCTCGGCTGGAACAGCAGGGCGAAATGGCCGGCGCGATGCATGTGCGGCTCGACGCGCTGCTGAACGCCGATCCTGCGGCCCAACAGTATGCACTGCGCGGCCTGGCATCCGACCTGGAACTGCAACTGCGCGGTGTGGCCGGGTTGCTGCATTCTCGCCTGACCACCGATGTATCCCTGGACCTGGCCACGGGAGTGGTCCGTATCGAGGATCTTTCCGCGGCACTTGGAGGCATGGAGCTGGCTGGGGACCTGGAAATCGGCGAGCTGGGGCGCGAGGCCGTCGTATTCGATGGGCGGCTGCGCAGCAACGTTTTCAACCCGCGCCTGCTGCTCTCCGAGCTGGGGCTGCCTGCCCCGGACACCGCCGATCCTTCGGCGCTGCAGCGCATGGAGCTGGAACTCGCGCTTTCGGGCAACGCCCGCGAGCTGGCGCTCGATCCGCTGCGGATCACGGTCGATGAGTCGACGCTGCGGGGCAACGCCGGTGTCCGGTTTGCCGAGGCGCGGCCGGCCCTGAGCTTCAGGCTGGAAGGGGATCGGCTCGATCTGGACCGCTATCTGCCACCCGAGGTCGAACAGGCACGGGTATCGGAGGCCGAGCCGCCGCCCGGCGCCCCCCCGGTTCCCGAAGAGGTTGACGTCCCGGTAGATCTTCCGGCGGAACTGATGCGCGCAGTCGACCTGGACGGGCGCTTGACGCTGGGCACGCTGACGCTGCTGGGCCTGACTCTGGAGTCGATCGAGATCAATCTGCGGGCCCGCGATGGCGAGTGGAAGGTTGAGCCTTTCAGCGGGCGCGGGTACGAAGGCAGGATCGAGGGGCAGGCCACGGCGGATGCGAGCGCAGAGGTGCCTCGCTACGCTCTGGCGGTATCGCTTACCGGGGTCGCGATCGAGCCGCTGCTGGCGGCGTTCAGGCAGGATGAAAGCCGTCTGATCGGTACCGGCAACCTGGCACTGGACGTCACCGCCGCCGGTGCCAGTGTCGGGGCGCTGACCTCCAGCCTGAATGGCAGCGGTAATATGCGCTTCGCCGACGGTGCGGTCCGCGGAATCAACATCGCCAGGATCATCCGCCAGGCCGATGCACGGCTGCGGGGGGAAAGGCCTGAGGACGACGGCGAGCCCAACCAGACCGACTTTACCGAACTGAGCGGCAGCTTCCGGATCGTCGATGGCGTGGTGCACAACGACGATCTCGCGGCCAGTTCGCCGCTACTGCGGGCCACGGGGCGCGGTTCGGCAGATCTTCCCGAGCAGGCGCTCGATTACCGCGTCGACGCGACGCTGGTGGCCACGATCGAGGGGCAGGGGGGGCGCAGCCTCGACGACCTGCGCGGAGTCAACCTGCCCATCCGCATCACCGGAGCCTTCGCCGAACCACGCTTCCGGCTCGACCTCGACGATGTGGTCCGGGAACGCGTCGAGGACCGCGTCCGGCGCGAGGCGGGGCGGCTGCAGGAACGTCTGCTGGAACGGCTCGGGGTCGAGGATCGTGATGCCGATGTTGACGCTGATGCCGACGCCGATCCGGCGGCCCCAGCCGAAACGCCTTCCGGGTCCCGGATCGAGGATGAGTTGCAGCGCCTGCGGGATCGTCTTCGCTAGCCAGCAATGCACCGTCTGCCGTGGTGGTCCCTGTCGCTGGTGCTCGTGCTGTGGCCAATGCCCGCCTCAGGCGGCGTGTCCGACGTCCATGTGGCATTCGACGGTGCCCGTGTGGAGTTCCGCCTCGACGCGCTGGTGGACGCCGCGGCCGACGATGTGCGCGCGGTGGTGCACGACTACGAGCGCCTCGACCGCGTGTTTCCGCTGGTGGTGGCCAGCCGGCAGATCGAGGGAGGCGAAAGCGGTACGGAACGGGTCTTCACCCTGATGCGGGGCTGTATCCTGTTCGTGTGCCGGGAACTCGAACACACCATCGATATTCGGGAGGTCCCCGGCGGCTGGTCCTCCGCCGTCACGGTGCCGGACCTCAGCCGGGTCCGGCGTGGCCAGTTCTCCTGGTTGATCGAACCCGGTGCCGGGAATCCGGAGCACGCAAGAATCCGGATCTACGGGTTTTTCGAGCCGGATTTCCGGGTGCCGCGCCTGCTGGGCGCTTCTTTGGTCCGGATGCGGATCCTGTCCGAACTGCGTGACAGCGTCGGAAACATCGAGCGCGCCGCCCGCGAACACGCAGCCGCCGCGGACGCGCCGCGGTGAACAGCAGCTTCGCCTCGCGCCTGCTTGCCTGGTTCGATCGCCACGGACGGCACGAGCTGCCGTGGCAGCATCCGCGGACGGCCTACCGCGTCTGGGTCTCCGAGATCATGCTGCAGCAGACCCGGGTCGAGACCGTGATCCCCTACTTCACGGCCTTCGTCGATCGTTTCCCCGACCTGTCGGCGCTTGCGGACGCGCCCATCGACGAAGTGCTGCATTTCTGGTCGGGGCTTGGCTACTACGCCCGCGCCCGAAACCTGCACCGTGCCGCGCGGATCGTGATCGAGTGCCACCGCGGCCAGTTGCCGCAGGATCCAGCAGCGCTCGAAGCCCTTCCCGGCATCGGCCGGTCGACCGCAGCCGCGATCCTGGCCCAGGCCTACGACCGCCCGATGGCGATCCTCGACGGCAACGTCCGCCGCGTGCTGGCGCGCCATCGCGCCGTCGATGGCTGGCCAGGGCAGGCACGCGTCGCGTCGGCGTTGTGGTCGATCGCGGAGTCGCTGGTGCCGGAATCCCGTGCCGCCGATTACACGCAGGCGATGATGGACCTGGGAGCTCTGGTCTGTACCCGTAGCCGCCCGGCCTGCAGCCGGTGCCCGGTCGCCGGCGACTGCCGGGCACGGCTGCAGGGCCGGGTGGCGGAACTGCCCGCTCCGCGCCCCGGCAGGGCGATGCCCACGCGCACGCGCTGGGCCGCGCTGGTGCGTTCCCCCGCCGGAATCCTGCTCGAGCGCCGCGCCCCCAGCGGAATCTGGGGCGGCCTGTACAGCCTCCCCGAAGCCGACGAGCGCGAGCAGCTGGTCGATCGGATCACTGCGCGCTGGGCTGAGGCGCGTGAGCAGGGGGCGGCGTCGGCGCGGATCGCGCATGCGTTCAGCCACTACCGCCTCGACCTGCGCATCCTGGAGTTCCGGCTCCCCACTGTCCCCTGGGGGATCATGGAAGGGCAGAGCACGATCTGGTATAACCCGGCGTCTTCGAATGCGGTCGGCCTCCCGGCGCCGATCGCCCGCTTTCTGAGAGATCAGGGGACCCCGCACGATGGCACGAACGGTTAACTGCGTGTACCTGGGCAAAGAGGCCGAGGGGCTCGACTACCCGACCTATCCCGGCGAACTGGGCAAGCAAATCTTCGCGAACGTCTCGAAGGAAGCCTGGCAGACCTGGCTTCGGCACCAGACCATGCTGATCAACGAGTATCGGCTGAGCCCGGTGGATCCCAAGGCCCGCAAGTTCCTTGAGGAGGAGATGGAAAAATTCTTCTTCAAGGGCGGGGCAGCGAAGCCGGAAGGCTATGTCGACCCCGATCAGGCGAAGTAGGATCAAGTCGCGGCCGCCGTCGGGAGCCGGTCTGCGATCTGCACCGGCTTGACGCCCGACGCGGCGACCGGTTTAATACGCCCCTTCGCAGCGATGCGATCCCGCGCGGTATACCGGCCAGGTAGCTCAGTTGGTAGAGCAGGGGATTGAAAATCCCCGTGTCGGCGGTTCGATTCCGTCCCTGGCCACCATTTAACGTTCTGACAAGGTTCAAAGAAGTCACCAAGCCGCTGAAAAAGCGGCTTTTTTTATGCCTGTAAGGTCGCAGGAGGTCCAGAGCGGTCGCTTGAGTTACCCCGAGGGATAGGGGTAACTTGTGGGGTAACTGGTCGAGCGGAAAAGGGAGTTACCCCACTATGCCCCTCACAGACGCCGAAATCCGCGCCCTGAAGCCCGGGGAACGCCCGTTCAAACGCTACGATGAACACGGGCTCTTCATCGAGGTGCCGCCGTTTGGGGCGCTACGCTGGCGGTTCCGCTACAAGTTCGCTGGCAAGGCGAAGCTGATGAGCCTGGGCACCTACCCCGCCGTCCGCCTGAAGGCGGCCCGAACCGCCCGGGACGATGCCCGCGACCTGCTGCGCAAGGGGATCGACCCCAGCACGCGCAGGCAGGCCGAGAAACGCGCGCAGGCTCGGGCGGGCCAGCGCTCCGTCGAGGCCGTGGCGCGGGAATGGTTCGAGGCGGTGCACCAGAAAGCCGTGGTGGCAACGCACTCCGGACGCAACCTGCGTCGGCTCGAGCGCTACGTGTTCCCCAAGATCGGCCGCCGTGCCATCGGGGAGATCGAGCCGTCAGACGTGCTCGCCCTGCTGCGCGGCATCGAGAAGGCCGGCAAGCTGGAGACGGGCCACCGGGTCAAGACCCTGCTCGGGCACGTATTCCGGTATGGGATCGCCACCGGCCGAGCGAAGCGCGACCCAACCGCCGATCTGAAGGGGCTGCTGGCCAGCGCCGAGACACGCCACCATCCGGCCGTGACCGACCCCTCCGAACTACCGGGGCTGTTGCGCGCCATCGACGGATACACCGGATACCCCCCCACCGTGGCCGCGCTGAAGCTGTCCGCGCTCCTGTTCGTCCGCCCCGGGGAGATGCGGACAATGGAATGGGCGAGCCTGCGCCTGGATGCCGCTGAATGGAACTATCGTCCGAGCAAGGGCGGAATCCCACTGCTGGTGCCGCTACCGACGCAGGCGGTGGAGATCCTGCGGGAACTGCAACCGCTGACCGGGCTTGGGACGTATGTGTTCCCGAGTGCACGCGGCCGCGGCCGGCCGATGAGTGAAAACACCGTGAATGCTGCGCTGCACCGAATGGGGTACAAGGACCAGATGAGTGCGCACGGCTTTCGAGCCATGGCCCGCACCATCCTGGTCGAGCGCCTGGGCTGGGATGAGCGCTACGTAGAAATGCAACTCGGGCACGCGGTACGCGACGCCAATGGCCGTGCCTACAACCGGGTCACGTTCCTCGATCAGCGCCGGGAGATGCTGCAAAGCTGGGCCGATTATCTGGACGGGCTGCGCGATCCAGCGGCGAACGTCGTTCCGATACGGGCAGGTAGCGCGGCGGCTGTCCGATAGTTAGGAAGCACAGGTATTGCGAAACGGATAGGTAAAATAGTTTAGGGTCGTGGACACTCGCCTGATGTCGTGACAATAGTATGGGTGTCGCCCACTCACAGCGAGGCGACACCCATGACCCACATGCAGACCCGTAGTGCCCCCCGCCCCACCGAGCAGCCGAGCCCGATCGGCGACCCTTTACTCCGGATGCCCGCAGTACTCGCGGCGACCGGAATATCTCACAAAGCAACGATTTATGCGGCGATGGCCGCTGGCACGTTCCCGAGGCCGGTTCGGATCGGCTCGCGTGCTGTGGCGTGGCGATCGAGCGATATTGCGGCCTGGATCGCCACGCGCCCGGTTGCGGGTGATGAGTGATGGACGCGCAAAACCACCGACCCGGGGGTGGCAGCCCCCGGGCGGATCGAGCAGATAGTGGGATCGCCGATGGACACCGGCCCCGACATTATGCCGCAACGCATAACCAGGCGCTAGCCCGCCAACTGAGCCCGGACCAGGCCCGCGCGCTGGAAGAACTGATCGCGTTCGACCGGGGCACCGAGCCCGTGCACGCGCTGGCCGGCCCGGCAGGGAGCGGCAAGACATTCCTACTCGGCGAGTTCGTGGGGCGGTGCAGCCGTCGTTTGGAGATCACGGCGACGACCAACAAGGCCGCAAGAGTCGCCGCGCTCGCGACCGGCACCGAGCCCAAGACGATCCACGCCCTGTTGGGGCTCCAGCCGCGCGACGATGAGAACGCCGGCCGGACCGCCCTGAAGCAAATCCGCGACCCAGAGGTTGAACCGGGCTCGCTGGTGGTGGTGGATGAAGCGTCAATGATCGACTCCGATCTGCTCGGCGCGATCGAGCGTCACGCGCGGACCCTCCGGTTCAAGGTCCTGTTCGTCGGCGATGCGTACCAGCTCCCACCGATTTTCGAGGCGCGGAGTCCGGTATTCGCCGGCGTGCCAACCAGCCACCTGACGACCATCCACCGGCAGGCCCTCGACAATCCGGTGCTCGCCATCGCGAACGAGTTTCGGGCCGTGCTGGACGGCAGCCCGATGCCGCGCGTGCGTGCGCTTGGAAGCGAAGTTCGGGTTCTGCCCGAAGGCGAGTTCCTGGCGCGCATGCTCGAGGCGTTCGAGCGGGCGAGTGACCCGTCGGAGGTCCGGGCGCTGGCCTGGACGAACCAAACCGTCCGGGAGCTGAACCAGGCCGTCCGGCGCCACCTGATCGGTCCCGAAGCCGAGGAATTGGCGCACCTGCCCGGCGAGCGATTCATTGCGAATTCCGCAATCAAGGACGGCGACCGCGTGGCAGTGCCGACCGAAGCCGAAGTCGAGGTTGTGAGCAGCCAGCGCGTGAACTTCGAGGCGGACGGGATCACATTCGCCGGCGAGCTGGTGTCCGTCCGCTACCGCGATCGCGTGCTCGAGCTGCACGTCCCGACGGACTGGGATGGCGCTCGGCGCGCGATAGCCGCTTCGGTGGCAGCCGCCAACGAGCTGCAGCGCCGCTATCGGGCTGGCGATCGCACTGTGGACGGGGACCGCCGCGCGGCGTGGCGCGCCTTTTTCCGGCTGAAGGAGTGGCTGCACGACCTGCGTCCGGTCTACGCGTCAACCGTCCACAAATCCCAGGGCAGCACCTACGCGCACGCGTTTATCGACGCGGGAGACATCGGCCGGTGCACCCGAACCGACGTGATCGCGCGACTGATGTACGTGTCCACGAGCCGGGCCGCGCAGTCGGTGACGCTGACTGGCGAGCTGCCGGAGCGACTGTACCGGGAGGTGGCGGCATGACGGCACCGGCATTCACCTTCGCCAGCGTCGGCGATCGTGCCCGCGGCCGGTGGCCCGAGATCCTGGCCGGGCTGGGGATCGACCCGGCCGCACTGCGCAATCGTCATGGGCCGTGCCCCGGTTGCGGTGGGCGGGATCGGTTTCGGTTCGATGACCGGGAGATCGGCCGCTTCTACTGCAACGGCGGTGGCGAGCCGGTATCTGGCGACGGGTTCGCGCTGTTACAACACGTCTTCGACTGGACCGCGAGCGAGGCCCTACAGGCCGTTGCGCAGTCGCTCGGCATGGACAGCACACACCCGCCCCCGAAACCGGCACCACGCCCGCCGACGAAGGCCCCGGGGCCCTCCAGGCTGGCCGCCTACGCTCGCGAAACGTGGCTGGCCGCACGGAAAGATGATGCTGCCGTGGGCTCACATCCATACGCCCGGCGGAAGGGAGTTCCTTGGGCCGCCGGAGCCGGGCGCGCTCGAGCATCGGGACGCATCATCGGGCGGGATTCTGACTGCCTGATCGTGCCGATCCGAACTCTGGTGGGAAAGCTCCTGGCGGTTCAGGCAATCAATCCCGACGGCGCCAAGCAGACTTTCGGCTCGATGGGCGATGGCTGCCTGGTGCTCGGGAACACCTTGGATGCGCGGGCGCCGTGGATCGTCGCCGAGGGATGGGCCGATTGCGCGTCCTTCTGCTTCCACCTGCATCGGGGCAACGCCGTAGCTGTTGTGGCCTTTGGCGCGAGTCGGCTGCAAAAAGTCGCAGAGGCGGTTGCCGCGCACTATGCGCCGCCCCGTGTGACCATCATGGAGGATGCCCCGTGACTGAACTTTATCGAGGGACATTGGCGCGGGGACCGAACGGCGAGAAGGATATCAATGATGCCGTCCTCAACAATCACCCCGATCTTGTTGACGAGGCGTTTCGTGGCGCAAAGCCGGTAAACGGCGAGAAGGAAAAAACCAAGTCGAGCCTGATTACCTACGACGAGGCCGCTGGCGCCAATCCGAACACCGAACAAGGGGCCGCGCTCATCAAAGCCTACCGGAAGCAGGAGCGCGAAGCGTTCAACGCCCGGTACGGAATGCTGATGATCGAGGGCAAACCAGTCGTGGTCTACCGAGAGCGGAACGGGAATACGGGCGAGATCGAAACGAAGTTCTCGAGCCCGGAGGCCATGGCGACCTTCACCGCCAACCGGAAAATCCCGTTCGTTGTCGAGACAGGGAAGGAGTCCCGTATCGAGTGGAAGCCGATCTTCCAGGACTGGAAGCAGGGCCGGTGGCGGCGTTCCTACGATCAGCCCGTGTTCGCGCCGGCCGCGAATCTTGAGGCCAGCACGGACATGCCACCAGCCGGGGGCACCTACAACCTCTACGCCGGGCACCAGTTCAAACCCAAGCCCGGCAACTGTGAACGCATCTTGCAACATATCGGGGAGGTGTGGTGCGCGGGGAATTCTGAAGCCTTTGATTACATCGTCAACTGGCTGGCGCGAATGGTGCAAAAGCCGCGAGAGCAGGGGCGCACCGTCATTGTCCTGCGGTCTGGCGAGGGCACCGGCAAAAACATCCTGTTCGACACCTTTAGCCGGTATTACGGAAACCATGCCTGCATGCTGACGAAGCCGGAGGATCTGGTTGGCTTCAACGACCATCTGGCGACGGCGGTATTCGTGTTCCTGAACGAGGCGTTGTGGGGCGGAAACAGGAGCGCGGAAGGCCCGGTCAAGAGCGCGATTACCGACGACACGCTGATGGTGGAGCGCAAATGGGTACCCAAGTTCAAGACGGCGAACTGCACCCACATCGTCGTCGCCACCAATAACGACTGGGCGGTTCCCGTCGGTATAGACGACCGCAGGTTTCTGATTCTCGATCTGGATGAGAAGCACAAGGGAGACGCCGCCTACTTCGACGGGCTCCTGCGTGAGATCCACAACGGCGGTCAGGAGGCTTTCATCCACTACCTGATGGCCCGCGACATCACCCGGTTCGACGTGCGCGCCATACCTGAGATTCAGAGCGCATCGAAACTGGACCACAAAGTGAGGACCAGTGACCCGATCACTCAGTGGTGGATCGACACGCTGACCGACGGCGAGTTTGCCCACGAGATCGAGGATACGGACACCCACGGTCGGCCGGTTCGGCGTGTTGCAGTGACCGCTTGGCCAATGGACAAGCCGCTAATCATCGAAGAACAGGCAGTCTTTAACTGCTACTGCCGCGCGCACCGGAGCCGCCACCTGGACAGCAAGGCGGTGCTCACGAAGAAATTGCGTGAGCTGTGCCCCGGCCTACGGACCGGCCTGCGCCATCGCACATCTGCGTCCTCGCGCCCGAGGCTTTACGGCCTCCCCGCCCTGAGCACGGCGCGGGAAGCGATGGAACTGCGGCTGCGCCAGCGAGGGCCATGGGCCGATGAGGCAGACCAGTGACCCGGACTTGGGCGCGACCGATGCAGCCACGACACCCTGGCCTGGACCACTTGGACCAAAAAAAGGCATTTTTAAACAGCTACTTACGGTTGGTGGTCCAGGTGGTCCAGGTGGTCCAAAGAATTTCAAAAAGTATCCAAAGGCCCAGATTGGCCCCTGGGGGGAACAAGTTGGAAAAGTGCCCCGGATCTTGGACCACCTGGACCAGAAGCCCAGTTGGCCAGGAAAAACAACCACTTGTGGTGGTCCAGGTGCCTGGACCACACCTGGACCACCTGGACCACACCTGGACCACAACAGGAGGCATCCCATGGGGACGATCCGCAGCCAGAGCCCACGCCACGAGATGAGCGCGCCGAGCCTGAACGACAGCATCCGCACGGTTTCCGCTGCGTGCGAATCCCAGGGGCTGGATGCTTCTCCAGACGCGAGGCTTGCCGCAGCCGTGGAGCTTTTCCGGCACGGTCACTGGATGAATGACCGGGACACGCACGACGAACAGGCTGGCGGCATCGCTGACTGCCTGGATCGCATCGCTGCCGCTATCGAGCAGTTCAGCGGGGCGCCACCATGACCCGCCCGCCGCCGCTGTCCCCGTTCCGGAGAAACCCGTTCCGCCTGCGACCGCGCCGCAAGCCGGCGCCGAAGGAGTGACGACCATGACACAGCAACGCGACCTTTTCCGAGGCAAACCGGCCCGAAAGCCCCGCCGCCCCGGGAGCTACCGCCGGCAGGAGCCGCCGAGGACGCCCAGAGACACGGCTTGGGAGCTGCCCGAGGATTTCCAGCCGGCCGCAACGAGCAAGGAGGATCAGTGATGGGCGCGATGAGCCGAACGAAAGGAGCCGCGGGAGAACGCGAACTGCGCCGGTTGCTCGAGGCCGAGTTGGGACCGGGGATCAGCCGGAACCTGTCCCAGACCCGGGATGGTGGGCATGATCTGACCGGCGTCGGGCCGTTTGCCATCGAAGTGAAGCGCTACAAGCGGGCGACCGCTTCGATGCTGGCCGCGTGGTGGACGCAGGCTGAGGCTCAGGCGGAATCCGCCGGCCTACGTCCTGCCCTGGCCTGGCGCGAGGATCGCGCGCCCTGGCGCGTCCTGGTGCGCCTGGCGGACGTTCGGCCCGGGCTGGGACCGTGGCCCGGGATCGAGTGGACCGCCGCTGTTACGCTGCCCGCGTTCGCTGCGCTGGTGCGGGAAACGGGGAGGGCTGTCCGATGACAGCACAGATTGCGCGCCTTGATGGGAGCGGAGGAACCGGCGTGAGCGACAAGACCAGGGAGCGCAAGGCTGGGGAATTGTGGGCACGTGCATCACGGGACGTGGAGTCCGGAGATAGTTCCCTATGGCGCATCGCGCTGCACATTCAGCAAATGGTGGAAGGCGTGAGGGACTTCCCTGGTCCGCTGTGGCGAGACCGGGAGGTACCGCCAGACTGGAAGCGGGTGCATCTGGATCGCTTCGAGGATTACCTGTTGAAGCCGCCGCGGGAGGGGATTGGGGTGCCGTCCCTGCTGCGGCTGCACAACCACATGCAGGGGCACGACGAAGGCGAGCGTGCCATCGAGATCCTGCGTCGCGAGATCCCGGACTATGACGCCCGCATCCAGGCCGAGCGGATGCGGGCGGTGAAGCCGGTGGCCAGGCCGGGCGGTACCGGGGCGAACCAGCACACGGTTGATAAGAGCAAAGGTGCCAACGGCACATCTGCTCAGGTTAAGGCCCCCAAGCCGAGAGGTACCAATAGCCGCGACCACATCATCGGCCGCCTAAAGCGTGACGCGCGCGAGGATCCGAAGGCGAAGGAGGTGCTTGCCCGTGTGGAGAAAGGTGAGGTGAGCGCGCGAGCGGCTGGTATCGAGATGGGTTGGGTGAAGCCTGCGGATCCTGCGCGGATTGTCGAGAAGCAGGTGGAGCGGCTGAGCGACGACGAGGTCGTCGATCTCTACAAGAACCTCGCCAGATCCCTCCCCGAAGCCAAGTGGAACCACCTTGAGGCCGCCAAGGAAGCCGTCATGGCGCTGAGCGACGACGAGATGGCCGGGTTCGAGGCTTGGTACCGATCCTTGGCTGGCGTTGGGGGTGACCAGTGAGCGCCCTGCTGAAACTGTTGCAAGCCGATACCGCGGTCGCCGAGGCCCGCGTGCTCGATGGCCGTCTTGTGGTGCGCATGACCCACCGGGCGCCGTCGGAGGACTGGACCCGAGTGGACCGGTTGATCGGCGAGTTCGCATCGAAACGAAAGCCCCGGCGCCGCCGTCGGGCTGCATGACCAAGGGAGACACGAGACATGAACCACGAAAGCCGCGTAGCGAAGGCGCTGCGCACCCTGGATGCCCCGGCCCGCCGGGCTCCGATCGTGTGGACCGGGGCGCGTATCCAGGAAGAGCTGGCGAAGGCATTGTTGCCGCTGGTCCGGAAACAGCGCCGCGAAGCGGAAGAGCGCACCTACCTGGAACGCGAGGCTCGGTTCCTCCGCGGAACAGACAGCCCGTTCCTGCAGGCGCGTCTGGCCAGGATCGAGGCCCGAATCGCTGAGATCGCACCACCGGAGCCGGAACCCACGCGGAGACAGCGCCGGGAGTATCGCAAGCGCCTGGCCGAAGAACTCGCCGACCTGCGCCGTCGAGCGGATCGCTTCGACCACGATCCTGCCTGGGCCGAGGTATTGGCCAGAGAGACGATTGCCGAGCGCCGCGCCCAGCTCGCGGAGAGCCGCCGCGCGTCGTGATGCGACCATGGACCTGTACGACGTACCACGGTGCCGACGGGCGCCATAACCGAGGACCGACCGATGATGAACACCGATCCTTACGCGGAGCTCGACCGCCTCGTTTCCGAGTTTTCCAAGAGCGCTGTGCCCCCTGACCTGCCCGACCGCCGACCATCGAGCAAGCAGTTCACCGACAGCAGCCGCCGGCTGCGCGACTACAACTCCGATCGCGAGTTGCAGCTTGAGCAGATCCGCCGTGATCGCCAGCAAATGAAGGCCGACTTCGAGGCTGGCAAGCTGGACCCGGCTGGCGTGATGCGCCGCGAGGTTGAGCTAAACCGGGCTGAGAACGCAGTCATGACGAAAGTTGCACCGCTGGTTGCTGCCGGTGCCCGGATGGCCGGTGCTGCCATGGCTGGGGCCGCTGCCTCGCCACCGCCGAGGGATCGGCACTGATGGCCCGCATCCACGGGCCGCGGCACCTGGAAGAACTGCTGCACACGGTCCGAAAGGTCCAGCGCAACCAGCAGGACATGATGAAGGCGCACGCAGCCCGGCGCCGCGCCCTGGGTGAGATGCTTCAGCGGCCCGGCGTGGACCCCATGGACGTTGCGCGCGCGGAGGTCGCCTTGAACCACGCGGCCCCGGTCCTGACGGTCCTGCGCCGCGACGGATGACCCGAATTCTCGTGTCGGCTCCTGCCAGAGTTGCCCGGCCTCGTGCCGGGTTCTTTTTGCCCGTTTCGGCCCGGGTTTTACCCCGTTTCGTATCGTATCGGAATACGTATTCGCCAATGCATGCGGATACGAAGCAGCCCTGGGCAGGAAGGGTTCCCGTCTGGCGGCAGGCAGAAAAACGCCCCGCCTACATGAGCCTGACAGACGGGGCGACCCGCGTCGGAGACCGAGGAACCGGGCGGGCGGGGGCAGTGTAGTGTCACGCCGGTCTGGAGCGCTTCACAGCGCGCAGCGTGGTACGTTTGCAGCCATCGGAACACGGCCCAGGAGGCGGCCATGAGCGACGTTCGATTTTCTGCAGATCCCAGCAGTGTCCTGCGCGCGATGCAGGACATCCAGCGCGCGATCCAGCGCGCGGGACAGGAAGGCAAGGCCTTCTCCGAGATGGACCTGTCGCATCCGGAGTTGAAGGACCTGGAGCGCGACATGGCGCGGCTGCGTTCGAGCATGCTGGCGCTGCAGCGGATTTCCCCGGGAAGCCAGTTTGCGCGGGGGCTCAAGCAGTCCGGGCAAGCCGGGATGGACCCATGGGCGGTGGATTGGCGCCGTGCGTTTCCGGAGCAGCAGCAGCGGGACAAGGCGCTGCATCGGCTGGTGCAGGGATCCGGGCATGCCTACGGTGGCGATGGCGGCCAGCGTCCGCCGGGTGGTGGTGGTTTCGCGGCGCCGATGGGTGGTTCGCTGGGGACGCTCGCACGCACGGCGCTGCCGATCGCGATGGGCGGTGGCCTCGTGGCCAGCCTGATGCGCGGGTTGCGTGAGGCCGACCAGACCAGCGAGGCCACCGATACCCTGATGCGTTACGACGAGCTGGGGCGCACATTCGACGAACTGCGCGACAGCGTGACCGGGTTGCTGACCCAATTCGGGCTGGCCAATGCCGAGGCCGCCCGGCTGGCCGAGGGCTATGCGCGTGCTTCGGGCGAGGTGGAAGGCGCGACCGATGCGGTCAAGGATTCGGTGGCGCTGGCCCGCGGCCTGGGGATGAATGCCGAGGGCACGACGCGAGCGTTCGGCAGCCTGCAATTCTCGGGCGTGTTCGATCGTCAGGACCGGCGCGAGTTCGCGACCATGCTGGCCGAGATGATCGGCCGGTCCGGCATGTATGCCCGCGGCGACGAACTCCTGGGCCAGGTGACGCGGATGGCGGATCGGGTGTGGGAGGCGACGCTCGAGGCGCCGAACACGCGGGCGATCATGGAAGCCTACTCGGCGATGTTCGACGTATCGGCCGCGACCGGGAAAACCGCGCTGAAGGGTGGTGCCGGCGAACGCATCCTGGCCGCGGCCGATGCCGGGGTCCGCAACATCGGTGGCGGCGAGGCCGGCGAGTTCTTCATGTACCGGGCGCTGTCCGGGGTGACCGGCGACATCTACAAGCAGCGCTACCTGCGCGACTACGGCGCGTTCGGGACGCCTGGGCAGGCCTTCGGTGGCGACGACAATCGCACCCTGCTGCAGATCGTGATGGACCAGTTCCGGCGCGATGCCAAGAACCTGAACAACCCGTATGCGTCGTACTCGGCGCTGGGCGGGTTCTTCAACATATCCAGCCGGCAGGCCGAGGCCATGATGGCGGTGGACAAGCAGATGCGCCAGTCCGGCCTGGGCAACATGCAGTCGCTGCTGGAGCAGTCCGGCGTTGACCTGTCCGAGATGGACGCGTCGGGCCTGGGGCAGATCGCGAAGATCATCGAGGAAGCGCGCGCGGCCGGACCGGTGAACGTCGAGGACGTGGCGGATGCGATCCGGCGTGCGGCCGAGGAAGGGCGGATTCAGACCGTGGCGTCCGAATCGAACCGGGAAATGGCCCGCCTGTCCGACCAGCTCGAGCAACTGATGCGCGATGCACGCCCGTTGCTGACCAACCTGACGGGCTACCTCGCGGATGGGGTCGGCGTGGTGAACGATCTGATCGGAGAGATCAAGCAGGTCAACGAAAACCTCGCCTGGATCCGCAATCGACTGGGTTTCAGCCCGCTCCAGGCCCCGGAAGGGGTGCCCCCGGCGCAAAGCGCGATCATGGAGCAGATGATGCGCCTGCCGCTGTCGCTCTGGCAGGGTAGGCGCTCGGCGCTGGACTGGATGCGCGAGCGTTTCTCCCGGGAAGATAAGCCGGAGTCGTCCGAGCCAGAACCGTCTGGCGGCCTGGGCCGCATCGGCCCCGGGATCATCCCGTGGTCTGACCTGCACACGGTCGGGCCGGAGATCGGCTTGACCGATGGAATCCCATCACGGGCCGCGATGGAGCGCGTGGATGCCCATTACAACCTGCCTCGGGGCACGATCTGGGCGCTGACCCGCACCGAGAGTAATCACGACCCGAACGCCGTTTCCCATGCGGGTGCGATGGGGATCGCGCAGTTCATGCCGGGGACCGCCCGGGACATGGGCCTGAACGACCCGTTCGACCCGTATGCGTCGATCGAAGCGGCCGGCCGCTACATGCGCCACCTGCTCGACCAGCCCTACATCCACACGCTGCAGGACGCTCTGGCTTCCTACAACGCAGGCCCCGGCAACTTCCGGGACCGCGGCGCCTACTACTGGCGCGAGCCCACCGAGCACCGGGAACGCTTCGAACGTCACTTCAGCGCCTACCAGCGCGACAACCCGGATCCGGTCAATGTCGTGGTGCATGTGCATCCGCAACCGGACGGGCCGCCGGAGGTCGAGGTCGAGGTCGATGGCCGCGTCCGGGACACCAGCGTTGGCGAAGGCGCCTACCACCTGAGCGACTTCGCGTTCGGGGCCGGCTGACCAGTCCGTCATTCCCACCTGAGCCCCGGCACGTCCGGGGCTTTCTCGTTGTGGGCGGCCGACATCGCGGCGAGGGTTCAGGAGTTGCGCGAGCAGAACCCCGACGTCACCCAGCGGGAGATTGCGGAAAGCGCGGGGGTGACGCAACAAAGGGTGTCACAAGTAATTACTTGTACCCCTGAGAAGAAGCAAGCCGAGTCGAAGCGCCTATCCGCCCGCCAGCTCTACCTGCCGAAGGATGCGGCGCAGGCGGCCGACATCGCGGCGAAGGTGCGGGAGATGAAGGAGCAGAACCCGGAGGCGACGCAGAGGGAGATTGCCGCCGAGGTTGGTATCAGTGATCGGCATGTGAGGCGGATCAATGAGGACACAACTGTGTCCGCTTCCCGCAAGGCCCGTAATTCCGCCAACACGACCGCCCGCCAGCTCTACCTGCCGAAGGATGCAGCGCAGGCGGCCGACATCGCGGCGAAGGTGCGGGAGGCTGCGGAGAATCCGTTGCGGGAAAGCACCGGCAGACCGGAAGGGAAGAATGTTGTTAATAACAACATTAGAGCGGGCAATCATGACCAGACCTACACCCTTCGCCGCCTGGCCCGCGATAACCCGGAACTGCTGGACAAGGTAGAAGCCGGCGAACTGACAGCCAATGCCGCCGCGATCCAGGCCGGGTTCCGGAAACCTACCAAGACCATCCCGGTGGACTCGGCAGAATCTGCAGTCCGGGCACTGCTGCGCGTGTTCCTGGCGGCCGAAATCCAGGCCGCGATTACCGAGGACAAGGAGCCGAGCGCGGGGGCGGTGGCCCCGGATGTGTCGTGACGGCAACCTCTCGTTACCGGGCTGGAATTCGCCAGAACCCGGTCAACCGAGGAAAAGACCGAGATGCAGAACATGACCGAGAAAGCCCGCGATCGCGTGGCCGCGGCGCAAGCCGAACTGGACGAGGCCGTATCCCGTGGCGAGGACACGAGTTCGATCCGTGCGACGTTGGGCCTGGCCATCGAGGAACTGGACCGGGTCGAAGCCGAAACCGAGGCACAGGCTCGCGCGGCGGCCGGTGCCGCGCAGGATGCTGTTCGTGCCGACGCTGAGCGACTGGCGAACGAAGCCGCCGCAGAGATTCAGGATGTCGTGGACCGGGTGCTTACGATCTCGAAGCCCGAGGTCGAGGTGCCAGCGGATCGCGCGGTGGACCTGTTGCTGGCGCAACAGAAGGCCCAAGCCGAGGATTCCGCGATTCGGGCTCACCGCCACAAGGTCGGGGAGCTTCGGGAACGCCTTGAGCGCCTGAAGGCCGAGCGTGCCGAGATCGGACAGCGACGGGCTGCGGGTGATGAACGCCCCGACGATGCCGCGCGGGTCCACCTGCTGGCGACGGATGCCGAAGCGCTGGAGGATCTGATCGCGCGAGTCGAAGCCGAAGCGCCGGCCCGGGACGAACTCGTGACCAAGGCGCTGCGCGAGTGGGAGCGCGGCTGGAACAACGCGGTCAAGGAGGTTCGCGTTCACGCGCTGGCGTTGACCTGCCAGCGTCTTGAACTGGCGTTGATGGCCGCGGCGACCGCGCACCGAGACGCCGGCGGTATTCGGCGCATGGACGCGCGGTTGGCGCAGTGGGTGCGGTGATGGCCGCCCCGACTGGACGCAAGCCTGGCCGACCGCGGAACCTCGGACGCCAAACGCGCCTGGCGCTGCATGATCGCCTGGCGCCTGAGATTCCTGGGCTCATTGAAGGCATGATCCGGCAGGCCAAGCTGGGCGACTCGCGGGCGATCGCTTGGTGCCTGGACCGGGCGCTGGGGCCGGGTAGTCTGCCCGCCGATGGCTGATGAGCGGCCGGACCCGGAGGGCTGGCGTGTCACTGACCACGTGTGCCGGTACTGCCTTGGGCGCGTCCTGGAAGGCCAGCGGGAGGACGGCAGCATCGTTGCCCGCTGTGCCGACTGCGGAGCCCGCGGTGAGGGGCCGCACGACAGCGTATGCTTCTGCGGTGCGGCACTACCGAACGGCCGGCATGCTGGGCTGGCCTGCGTGCCGAACGAGAATCCGACCCCGGAGCGCTCGGCTGAGGTTGTGGTGATCTACGTTGGGGAGGATGTGCGATGCCGAGGTTGACGAAAGACGAGTGGGCCGAGGCGCGCGCCCTGCGGGAAGGGGCCGGGTTGCCGTTCTCGGAGATCGCCGAGCGGATGGGCGTGGACCGTGCCGCAGTGTCCCGCCGAGCGAAGAAGGAACAGTGGGACGACGGGCAGAATGTCGCCGTAGCCATCCAGAAGAAAGTCACGGAAAAGCTCACGCGGATAGTCACGCCGAGTGACCCGGTAAAAAAGGCCGAAGCCATCGACGCCGAGGCCGCCCGCCGGGCTGGAGTGATCGACAAGCACCGGGACGAACTCGAGGCCGCGCGGGTGATGGCCCGGGCCGCGAAGGAGAACCACCAGAACGTTGGGGACCAGATTCCCGCGGACATCCACGATCCGATGGAGCGGGCGCAGGCTCTGCTGTCCATGAAGCGCGGTGCCTTCGAGGACCTGAAGGCCGCGAAGATCCACGTTGAGACCCTGAAGCTGATTCAGGAGGGCGAGCGCAAGGCCTGGGGGCTGGATATGCCGGTGGACCTGAGTGCATTGACCGACGAGCAGCTTGCAGCGCTGGCATCCGGGCGGATGCCGGTCTGAAGGAGCCTACCCGAAGTCTCCCTCTCGGTCCTGGGCGGGCTTCCCGCCCTCGGTGCCCCCCGGCTGCTTCACCTTCGAGAGTTCCGCGTCGATGCGCCGGTCTACCTCGGCAACGTCCACCCCGTAGTCCTCGGGGTCGACCTGGCCCATGATCTCCTTCATGCGCCGGTCCACGCTCTCGCTGATACTGTCGATTGAGCCGCCCATGGCTACCTCCGTCTGTCCGGTCCGTCCACCTTAATTGTAGGTTCTACCGGGATTCCGTGCCGTTTCCGGTGCGTTTCGTCGGGCTGGGAGCGATGGCCCGCCGTGATACCAGACCCCCGATCCAGCGGGAGCGGGCCAAGGCCGGTGCCGAGAAGGCGAGGGCGAATCCTCTGGATAGCCACGGCGGAGACCGGAAAGGGGATCAAGGTTCGGGCCGAACCTTGAAGCCCAAGCGAGGGGAGAACCGCGACTACATCCTGTCCAGGCTGGCCCGGGAGGCGAAAGGCGGTGATGCCATCGAGATTCTGCGTCGCGAGATCCCGGACTATGACGCCAGGATCCAGCGGGAGCGGACGGCTGCGGTGAAGCCGGCGGCCAAGCATGGCGGGACCGGGGCGAACCAGTACACAGGCGAGGAGAGCAAACCTGACAATGTAAGGTCTGCTACTCCTGACCCCAAGCCCAAGGGTTACGGCAACAGCAAGGACTACATCATCGGCCGCCTGAAGCGTGATTCGCGTCTCAATGGAGAAGCCTCGGGGCGAACCAATACACGGTCAATCAGAGCAAAGCTGATAATATCAACTTTGCTTGTGCCAGTGAGCCAATGCCAGAAAGGGTGAAAACAGCAGTGACAATGTAACGGCTGTTTCCCGGCGAGCCTAAGACCCGGGCGCGAACGGAGAGGAAAACAAAGCTTATAAAATAACCTTTGTTTCCATGCCCAAGCCCTGATGGTGGGAAAGGGAAGCGGCCGAAAGTTGGCTAAGCCCCGAGGGTAGGAAAGGCAAAGGAACTAAAGGTGCCAATGGCACAGTTAGTTCCGGGCGGGCAACCAAGCCGAGAGGTACCAACAGCAAGAACAGCGAGCCGGTACCGTACCGACCGGGAACGCCCGCGTTGACCTGGCTACCGTCCTGGCCGATCCTTCCCGTACCCACCAACAGCCAGCGAGGGAACGCGCCATGCTCGTACTGACCCGCCGTGTCGGCGAAACGCTCATCATCGGCGACGAGATCGCCGTCACCATCCTGGACGTGAAGGGCAATCAGGCCCGCGTCGGCATCGAGGCGCCCAAGGACGTGACCATCCTCCGCGAGGAACTGAGGGACCGGCCGGCCCCGGCTGTGCGCAACGCCCGCTGAACGTCCGTTCGGCCGGCCTGGGTATCCCAGACGGAACCTGCTGGGTTTTCTGAGCGAGCAACCTGCCCTGGCGAGGGCAAGGCACTGCCTGGACGGTGCCTTGCCCGGTCGCGTGCGGGCGGTCGATACCGCTGGCATTCCTTTCAACCCGGTGCCATACTCCAATCAGAGGGCACGATTCAGGAGGCGGCAATGCCGCGAGGTGGTAAGCGTCCGGGAGCAGGCAGGAAATCGCTGCCGGAGGACGTGAAGAAGCACAAGATCACGGTTCGGCTGAAGCGCGAGGCGGTTGAGTGGTTACGCGAGCAGCCGGTGAGCCAGGGACAGGCCATCGAGGACCTGATCGAAGGAGCACGCAGGAAGGAGTAGAGAAACGCCCGAGCCGAGCGGGGGCAACCGCAAGGCCCGGACTTCCCACGACGGAACACCTATGGAGGCCACCGTCATGAGCACAGCAAGTCTAGCAGTCCGTCCACGTTCCGTGGACGCATCCCCCGAAGCCCATCCCGGTATCCGCTGGTGGAACAGCCTGCCCGAGTCCGAGCGCAAGGACTGGCTGAAGCTGGCCAACAGCGCCGTGCCGGCCGATGCCTGGAAACTCCGGAACCAGTTGATGACCGGGATCCACGGGAGGGACGCGGCATGAACGCCCGCATCCGCCTGGCGCGCGCCTATCGGCATGGGTTCAGTCGTGGCTGGTTGAACCTCAGCATGGACCCACCGCGCTCGTTGCGCCTGACCGACACCGAGGCCACCGTCTACCGCGATGGCTGGGAATCCGGCCGCAGGGAGCGCCTGGAGATCCCGGTGGCGTTCCAGGTTCGTAGGGTCGCCACGTTCGCACCCGCAGCAAAAGCGCCCAGTCCCAGCGGTAGCACCCGCCCGGACCGGACTTCCCACACGGCAACCTGAGAAGGAGGAAGCCGACATGAGCACGAGCGAGCATACCGCAACCCCGCGGATCGACCCGATCAACGCCCTCTGGGCTCGCATCTACGAGGTCCGCGACCGATTCTATGCCGCGGTCGACGACCTGGACGTTCAAGCAGCCACCGAGCAGCGCATCCGCGCCGACGAACTCTACCAGGCCATCCGGACCCTGCGGGGTGCCGCATGAACGCCCTGCGCCTGGAAGCGGTGCCCACCGGCACGGACGAGTTCGAGCAGGCGTATCACCAGGCTATGGGCCGCATCACAGCGCTGACCGGGATCGTCGGCACCCTGGCCCGCGCGACCGCCCATAGCCCCGGTGGCGACGATGGCGAAACCTCGGACGCCTGCGCGCTCTACTGGCACCTGCGCGACGAACTCGAATCCCTGAGCCTGGAAGTGCAGGAGCTTTCGCGTAGGCGTCACGATCCGGGCTGACCTGCTGCCGCTGATCCCGCCGCCCTACCGACCCCGGCCGCTGTGCCGGGGTTTTTCGTGGGTGGGGGCTCTTGCCGGTTCCCCCGGTTCCCCCGCCGGGGAACCCTTGGGGAACCGGAAAACCCCAATTAAATCAACGAGGTTCCCCCGGTTCCCCCGGTTCCCCCGGAAAAACATCGACCCCGAGCGTATCCGGACCGGGCTCCGAGGGTTCAGAATTCGCAGCCGGGGCGCGAGGGTCCGCGAGCGCGGCAGGCTGGGTACCAGGGAAATCGGAGGGGTAACAAGAGGGGTAACAGATTTTCTTGGTCTCTCACAAAGGTATTGTTATCAATGTGTTGCCGTGGGTTTTCGGTGGAGTCCCGGGCCACCATTTCACCTTCCAGCAAGGCCCAAAGAAGTACCCAAGCCGCTGAAAAAGCGGCTTTTTTGTGCCCTGCAGTATCGCAAGAGGTCTAAAGCGGGCGTTCGAGTTACCCCGAGTGAGAGGGATAACTTCCGGGGTAATACGTCGACCCGGAAAAGGGGTTAGCCCGCTACAGCCACTCACCGACGCCGAAACCCGCGCTCTGAAGCCCGGGAAGCGCCCGGTCAAACGCTTCGATGAGAATGGGCCGTACCTCGGGGTGCCGCTGTCCGGATCGTTGCGCTGACGGTTCGGCTACAAGTCTGCTGGCAAGTCGAAACTCATGAGCCAGGGGACCTTTCCCGATGTCCGCAGCGAAGGCGGCCCGGGGATGAGGCCCACCGCCCCCTCGATCGGCCCGGCTTCAATTCCACCCCGGCGTTTGGCCGGGGATCACGTAAACGCGATGGGGCCGGCGGCGTAGGGGGTGCCGGGCTTCAATTCCACCCCGGCGTTTGGCCGGGGATCACCTGGTTTTCCTGCGGCGCGGCGTCGGCGGTTGCAACGCTTCAATTCCACCCCGGCGTTTGGCCGGGGATCACCTGATGGCGCTGCTGCCCACCGCCGCGGCAGCCGCCGGGCTTCAATTCCACCCCGGCGTTTGGCCGGGGATCACCTGCGTGAACACGGCGAGCCGGAACCTGGTGTGGGAGCTTCAATTCCACCCCGGCGTTTGGCCGGGGATCACCAGCACGGCTGCACTGTCGATTCCGAGGGCAAGCGCTGGCTTCAATTCCACCCCGGCGTTTGGCCGGGGATCACAGCACGTCGCCCGGCACCTCTTCGCCGCGCCCCAGGCTTCAATTCCACCCCGGCGTTTGGCCGGGGATCACGTTCAGCCGGCTGAGCGCCGCGGGCCAGCTCGCCGGGCTTCAATTCCACCCCGGCGTTTGGCCGGGGATCACGTCGCCCTTGGCCTGCAGCTGCGTCATCGCTTCGGTGCTTCAATTCCACCCCGGCGTTTGGCCGGGGATCACGCTGTTCGCGCGGGTCCCAATAGCGGAAGTAGCGCTGGCTTCAATTCCACCCCGGCGTTTGGCCGGGGATCACACGATGGCGCGGACGGGTGCGAAATCTACGCGCTCGGGCTTCAATTCCACCCCGGCGTTTGGCCGGGGATCACATGACCTCGGTGCCGCCCAGGCCTGATGCTTTCTTGCTTCAATTCCACCCCGGCGTTTGGCCGGGGATCACCACGCCGCCGCGGAGGCGTTCGCGGCCGGTCGCGATGCTTCAATTCCACCCCGGCGTTTGGCCGGGGATCACAGCCCTCTCGTGGACCCGCGTTGGTGCTGGGCCAGCGACGGCTTTTTCGAGCGCTCGGTCTGTCGCGGCCGTTCTGCGGGTCGTACGCGATCAGGATACGGCATACAGCACGATGATCTCCATGATTTCTCAGCGAAAACATAGTTGCGAGCGCTCCCCAGGGCTGGCGGCATCACGTCACCGCTCGAAAGCCGCGAGCAGACCGAGCCCCCAACCCGATCCGGCGCCGAGAACGATCGGTCCCGCGACTGGTTGGTGAAACTCGATCGTCACATAGGACCGCGGGTACTTCTGCAGGTGCCTGGGCACAAGGAATCGCCCGCGTCCGGCCAGCCCGTGAATGCGTGGGTACGGATGCAGATGGACCGCTCGCACGGACTCCTGCGGGATGCCCGCGTGTTGCAGCAGGCGGCGGGCCGTGCGTGCGGGGCGTGGCTTGCCGCGGCGGCTGTCGTAGCCGGGGAGAATCACGGGGGTTACCGCCGTCCATGTCGTCGCCGGCGCCAGGAATCGCCGCAGAACGGAATCCCCTTGTCGTTCCGCGATCGGCAGCAGGACCGCCGAAGCATCTATATCACCCTCGGCCGTGAGTTCCGAGTGGCCGAGCCGCAGTTGCAGCCCGTGCCAGTGCTCGGCGCTCACCGCCGGGCTGGGCGCCACCAGCACGCGGCGTACCCGGCCGTCGGCCCAGCGGTGCCCCGCATTCGGTACCGGCAGGATCGCAACCCGGCCGTCGCCTCCGTGGCCCATGAGTTCGGTGATGGCGGCTGCATCGAGCCCCGCCCGCTGCGCGGCTCGATGCACGGCATGGCGCACCATCGCGGCCAGCCGGACCAGTTCGGTTCCGGGCAGGGACCACGGCCCGCCGTCGTCGATTGCGCGCAGGCCGAAGGCCTGCGACCGCAGCAATGGCGGTGCCAGCGGATCGAGATACGGAGTCAGCGTCGCCAGCGGTTCGCGTACCCCGCGCACGGCCCCGATACCGACGCGATCGCGGGTGGCCCGGTAGGTGTGCTGAAGCCGTTCCACGTCTCCCGGTGCAGGCACCGGCAGCGCGGTCTCGCTCGTCGGGTCCGGCGCCCAGCGGTAACCGGGAGCCGACGGGGTACCGCTGCACCAGTGGACCTCGGCCATCGCCAGGTCGGCACCCTGACCCAGCACGGTCAAGCCGGCAGCGAGGTCCTCAAAGGCTCCGGTGTCCGGATCCGGTTCGGAAAACGTCCAGTGGTACTCGATCGGGTTCTCGACCCGCCAGCCGTTTCGGGTCCGCAGCGTACGTAGCTTGCTGATCTCATGGCGTGCCTGCCTGGGCCGGCCGGCAGCGTACTCGTGCATCACGCAATCGCCGTCGTTGTTCGGCACCGAGGATCGTACCGGCTCCATGCGCTCGGGCGCCGGTGCGTGGATCGTCGGGGGCGGCAGCGCCTCGAGCCGTTTCAGGGCTGCCACGCCACGCGCCCCTGCACCGCCGGGCCGCTCGGCGCCCGCCAGCAGGGCCCGGAACACGCGCGCGGGCGACGGCGGCCATTCGGCACCGTGATAGGCCGCACCCGCCCCCGAGGCCAGCCAGCGCACCCGCAGTTGCAGCACGGGCATGTCCGGGCCTCCTACGCCTTGTCCTTGGTCTTCAGCATCTTCTTGCCCGCAGCGGGATCGTACTCGACGGCCGCCGTTTCGCCGACAGGAATTCCGAGACGCTCCTTCGCGACGGCCAGCTGTGCCTCGAGGAACGGCAGTGCCGGGTCGCGGTCGAGGGCCAGGGGTTCGCGGGCCCCGCCTCGGGTTACGACCTCAACGACCGGAGGCGCCGAAGGCAACAGCCAGCAGCCGGCGCGCAGGGTGTAGTCGCGCCCTCCAGTCCAGAACGCTCCCAGCGCAAGCCCGAGCAGGTAGTTGCCGAGACCCGCGGCTGCGTTGTCCAGCTGCCGCAGGGCGCCGAGATGGAGGCTGGCCGTCTGTCGAATCGGGCCATGCACGACGACACCGCCATGCTGATCGACCGAAGGTGTCGGCGCGAATCCGATATCGGCTCCCTGTTTCCATTCCTTGTCGTTGAAGCCGAGTTCCTCGCGCGTGAAGGCTCCCGAGAACTGCGCCGACCGGGTGAACACGTCGACGTCCCAGGCGTGGATTTCACTGCGGATCAGCCGGGGGATCTTGACCCGGGTGTCGCGCGAGTCCCAGGCACCGAAGACCAGTGCGGTGGGACCGAGCTGTGCGATCGGCAGCGGATCGCCGTGATCGTAGGCCTCGAACGCGGCGTGAATGCGGGAGCCCAGCTTGCTTGCACGTATCGCGGCATCGGCGATCCGATGCGCGAGTTCGGTGAGCGCGAGGGTGCGTGTTCCGGCGGTCAGCGTGATCCGCGGTACGGCATGCGCGAGCTCGCCGTGGAACGCGGCCTCCATCCGGTTCGCCTGCGACTGTACCGAGTCCAGCGTCGCGACGCGGCGGCCGTCCTTCAGCTGGTTGATGGTGTAGGGCGTGTCGTGCCGGTGTGTTCCGCGTTCGGGTGCCGGGTAGGTGGGCGGAAACAGCGGTACGTCGCGGCCTTCGATCGGCTCCAGTTCCTGAGCGACGCTCAGCGCCACGGCATCGGTGTTTGCAAGCAAGGATTCGAGGCTCATGTTTCACTCCTGAATGGGGACCGCCGGTTTCAGATAGGTGTTGCTGCCCGCCTTACCGGTCACGGTGCGCCAGCCGGGACCCGCATGGCGCCCGGCGTTGGCGTAGGCCAGCCGGGCGAGCGTCAGCGGTGCCGGATGCCAGAGGTGGTAGCGGAAACCCTCGGCCCGATCCCCCTGAACCGGGAACACCTGCAATCCGAGGAACGCGAACAGTTCGACGTAGGGACGGCACAGGATCTGGATGTCCGCATGTTCGTTGATCGACCAGCCCAGCGACAGCCCGTCCCAGCTGCCCAGCGGGTCGACGCCGAGGCGACCGGTGATGCGCGTCGCGAAACCCAGCCAGTCGCGCGCCTCGCCGTCGCGGGCGGCCTTCACCAAGTTGCCGAACACCGACCGCGCCGTCTGCTGGCCGGCCCAGAACTTGAGCGCAGGGTTCAGGCCCCAGCCCGGGTTCCACCAGTCGAGCACGATATCGCCGAGCTGCAGCCGGTCCTCTGTGAGTTCCGGCTCGTGACCGATCCACTGCTGGATGCCTGCGGGGTCGAAGGACGTCTCAAAGGACCAATCCTCCGCCGACAGCAGAAAGCCGGTCGAGCACCCCGGGTCGACCCGATCCGCGAGCCAGGCGAGTCCGGCGCAGGCGAGTACTTCGCCAGGGTTGGCCGGGTCGATCACGAAGTGTGCTCGGGTCATGGCGCCTCCCCGATCGGCAACCCGCTGGAAACGCGCGCATCGGCGCATTTCAGGAGCGCTTCGAGCCAGGCCAGGCCCCAGGGGCCGAAACGGCGCTGCAGGTCGTCGTAGCGGCGTTCGACCTCCATCGCCAGGGCTGCGGCGGCCGCCACCGGCAGTTCCGGGTCCCACTGGCGCGGTTCGGCAAACCCGGGGCGGGCATGGCCGTGGTGCGCCGCGATCAGGTGCAGCGTGAGGTCCCGGCGCAATGCGTCGTGTTCGTTGGTCGGCACCGGGAACTCCCGGATCGCGTCGGCGAGCGACCCGAACTCGTGGCGGTAGCCACCGAGCAGGGCCGGTCGGAAAGATCCTCGTGCCGCCTTGGCGACAGGCTCGGAACGGCGATTGCCGGCGGCGCGCTGCCAGATGCGCCGGCCCTTGCCCGCATCGTGCCACGCGCCGGCGTCGTGCAGCGCGGCGACCATCCATTCCGGCAACCGCAGCGCCTGCCCGATCCGTTCGGCTGCGCAACCCACCGCCGCGTTATGCTCGGGAAGCCGTACCGCGGCGGGTCCGAGCCGGCTGAGGTCGGTGTCGGCGTCCAGAGCCAGCTCGCTCACCTGCCGACGCGCGTAGACCCACCATCGGGGTTCGGCGTCTTCGTCTTCGAGGTCGTGCAGCGGCAGCTCCCAGCGTGCGGCGGTGCGCACCCATTCCGGTGGCGTGCCCGGATCGCCTGCGGTGACTTCGAACCGGACGCCGTCATCGTCGTCGGCGAGATCCGCGACCGGCATTCCGGCGGCGTCGGGATCAAGGAATCCCGCCTCCGACAGCCCGCCGATGCGCGTGGGCAACACGACCGTCGCGTAGCGAAACCGGCGGTAGCCGGTCGGGTCCGCCGCTTCGGTCACCAGGTCGACATGCACCTGCCCCTGCAGGTCGATCCGGATCAGCGGGAACGGACCCGCACGCTCGGCGAGCGCCGCGATTGCCCTCGCGGCCTGCGCTGTGGGCAGCTTCAGCACCTCGCGCGGGCGCGGCCGCAGGAAGGTCAGGGCTTCCGCGCAGGCGCTGGCCCCGGCCGCGGTCAGGAGTTCGACGTCGTGGCGCCAGAGGATCTGGGTCTCGGCCCATTCCGGCTCGTCGGACAGGCCGCGGAGGAAGGGTTCGATGGGCGGCAGGTTCAGTCGAGCGCCGGTCGCGGCCAGCAGGGTGATGCGTTCGGCTGCGAGCGGGATATGGCGCGGGTCGGGTAGCGACGCCTGGGCCCGCAGTTCCGGACTCAGGGCGAGCAGGGCCATCGGGTTCAGGTTGCTGTGCCGGCGCAGAATCTCCAGCGTTGCGGCCTGTGCACGCACCGTCGCCTGTTCCCAACCTTCCTTCTTGCTCGCCTTCGGCTGGATATCCTCCGGGCTGTACACCAGGTGGACGGTTGCAAGGCTGCTCCGTCCGGAGCGATTGACCCGGCCGAGGCGCTGGATCAGCGAATCCAGCGGTACGAGATCCATCACCAGATGGTCGGCGTCGAGATCGACGCCGACCTCGGCCGCTGCCGTGGCGATCAGCCAGACCGGCGGCAGGGAATCGTCCTCTGGCCGTGGCTGGGCGAAGCGTCTCCAGAGCTCGGTACGGGTCAGGCGTTCGCGTTCGTGCCCCCGCAGGGTTCCGGTGAGGATCCCGACGCTGCCGGCATGCGCCTTCCCGAGCCGCTTCGACAACCGGGAATGCAGCTTCTGCGCCTCCTGGGCCGAACGCACGAACGCGAGAATCGCCCCCTGCTCAAAGCCCGCGAGCAGCTCGACGATCTTCGGCAACCGCTCCGCGCGAGCCGCAACCTCGTGCCGATGCAGCCGTTTCACTGCCTGCAGACGCAGCCCCAGCACCGGGTGGCGGGTGTCGGCTTCCGCCAGGCTGCTGGCTGCGCCGCCGCGCGGCGTTGCCGACATCGTCAGGGTAGTGAACCGATGGCCCTCGAGCCCCGGGTTGCTCGCCTCGATCTGGCGCAGCGTCTGCGCGAACGGTTCGTTCAAATGGGCCTCGTCGAGGATGACCGTGGTGCCGACCCCCAGCAGCCCCGCATGCAGCGAACGGCGGTTGCGTCCGTCGCCGTAGCCGGAAAAGAGCAGCCGGGAGCCGATCATGTCCACGGTCCCGATCACCACGGTGGGCGCCGAGGGGTCCAGCCGCCATTGGCCCGTATCGGTCATCCCGCCCCGCAGCGTGCCAATGCGCACGGGCTGCTCCGGGTCCGGGAATGCGGCGAGCGCGCGGAATCGATTGGCCAGTTCGGGCAGTGCGCAAACTGCTTGGGTCCACTGCGCGACGGCATTGGTGGTCTGGTCGACGATCGCTCGCCGATCGACGATATACACGAGACGTCGCGGCAACGCCGCGCCGGCAGCGAGGGCCAGCAGGTAGATCAGCACGATGCTCGTCTTCCCGCTCGCGGTGGGAAGCGCTACCCCGCGCGGCAGTCGGCCTGCTATCAGTTGGTCAAAGAGCCGTTCCTGCCAGGGATACGGTGAAAACCCGCTGATGCGCTGGAACGTGCTGGCAAACTCCAGCACCGGCGGCCGCTCGACATCCATTTGTCACTCCCTTCCAGACTACTCCCGGTGGCCGGGTTCGAGGCCGGGCCCATGCCGTGGCCCGCGCTCGTTTCCGCTGGACCTTAGCAGACTCCAGACTCAGAGAGTGAGCCTGCGGCAAACCAGCTTCGGCGCCGGGCCACTTCTGTTCGTCGTGCTCGATAGCGTCGGCCTGTCGTGGCGGACCACCGTTTCGATCAGTAATGGCGCAACGGACGAGCACGAGGCCAGCCGCCGCGAGTTGGTTCTCGGGGCGAGTGCTTTCGACCCAGATCTGCCGCCTACACGCCGCTCGCGAACGATCCTTTACCGACATACTGCGGACGCTCGAGAACCCTGACCCCGCTGCCGCGTTGTCCTTTGCCGAAGGCCGCAATCTAGGGGGCTCCAGACCCTTGCTGAATGCCGGGAGTCTCGTGAATTATGGGGTACGCAGATGCCGTCGAGGTGCGTGGCGCGCGGTTTGCTCTTCGGCGTGCTGAGTCTTTCGGGCAACAACCGCCCACCGAACCAAGAATTAACTCGCCACATTCTGGCGGGCCGATCTCGGCTGCATAGGGTGCCGCCGCTGCTCCGAGTGGGCTTCCTTTGGAACTTGACAGGCCCCCGGGGCGAAGGGATATTGCGGTGAAGGTGGCCTCATGGTTCGGGTCGATACCTTCGGTCTCCGGAGGTGGCAGGAATTCGACGAGCATGTAGCGGAGATTCACGCGTGGGCTGGGGCAGTTGCCCGACCAGGTCGTGTAGCACGTTGCCTTTGCCAATGCGCAGCGTTTGTTCGTCGACTAGCATTCCCGGGGTTGATCGTCACACCCGATGACTGCAACAGATCGGAGCTTGTACTTTTCGACACCCATTAGGAAACCGGAGTCCCTTCATGCCGCGATTTTACTCCTCGGCCGGCATCTCGCGCCGGACCGTCATCAAGGCCACTGTTGCGGGGGCACTGTTCGCCGCAAGCGGTTTCGGTCTGGCGCGAACGCCTGGGGCAGGGGCCGATACCCCGGTCGCAAAGATCTTTCGCGGCGGCACCGTCGTGACGGTTGAGGAGGGGCAGCCGTTGGCTGAGGCCGTGGCCGTCGGTGGCGGCCGCATCCTCGCAGTCGGTTCAGAAGCCGAGATCATGGCGTTGGCCTCGCCCGGCACTGAGATCGTCGAACTCGACGGCGCAACCGTCCTACCCGGCTTCATTGACGCTCACGGCCACTTCATGAATGCGCCGCAGATCGTGGGCTGGGTAAACGTCTCAAGCCCGCCGGTCGGTCCCGTCACGTCCATCCCGGAGATCGTTACGACTATCCGCGCCTTTATGGACGAGCGCCGGCCCGCGTCGGGGGAATGGGTGATCGGCTATGGCTATGACCCGACCGTCCTGTCCGACGGGCGCGAACTGACACGCGACGATCTCGACCCACATTTCCCTGACAACCCGGTCATGCTGATCCACGTGTCTGGCCACGGCTGTGTGCTCAACTCGGCCGGTTTCGGGATCGTCGGCATTGATGAGAACACACCCACGCCCGAGGGCGGGGTGATCCTGCGCAAGGAGGGCAGCAACGAACCGGCCGGCCTGGTGATGGAGACGGCCTTCCTCCCGATTTTCGCCCACATGCCCCAGCCCAGCCAGGAGCAACTTCTCGGTGTGTTGGGAGACGCACAGGAAATCTACACTTCGCACGGGGTTACAACCGCGCAGGAGGGGGCCACAAACAAGGACGATCTCGAGTTCCTTTTGCGCGCTGCCGACGAGGGGCACCTCGTGATTGACGTGGTTTCGCTGCCCATCGTATTCGACGTTCCCGCGTTGTTGCGCGAATACGCTCCTGATTTCCGGGGCGGCCCGATGGAATTGCCCGACACCGCGGCTCAGAGCTTCGGGCGCTATCGCAACCGGCTCAAGCTCGCTGGCATCAAACTGGTGCTCGACGGCTCGCCACAGGGAAAGACCGCCTTCTGGAGCGAACCGCTGCTGACCGGCGGCCCCGAGGGTGAGGAGGATTACGTCGGCGCGCCGATGGTCCCACCCGAAATGGTGACTGCTGCGGTGGCTGAGTTCGTGGACAAGGGCATCCAGGTCTTCTCCCATGCCAATGGCGATGCCGCCATCGACATGATCATCGATGCCCTGCGTGCAGCAGGCGTGACCGCAGCCGATGGGCGGCGCGACTGCGTGATCCACTCGCAGTTCGTCCGGCCCGACCAACTCGCTGCTTATGCCGAGCTCGGTATGACGCCGTCGTTTTTTACCGCTCATACTTTTTTCTGGGGAGATGTGCACCTGGAGAACACCGGCCCCGAGCGCGCCGCCTTCATTAGTCCGATGGCTGCGGCGTATGAGCGCGGTCTTCGCTGCTCGAACCATTCCGATTTCTCCGTGACGCCCATGGACCCGTTTCTGATGATGCAGTCTGCCATGCTGCGCAGGTCGCGCTCGGGAGTGGTCCTCGGCCCCGACCAGAGGGTCGATGCACTGACGGCGCTGCGTTCGCTGACGATCGACGCGGCCTGGCAGATCTTCGAAGACGACACCAAAGGCTCCATTGCGCCCGGGAAACTGGCTGACCTGGTGATCGTCGATCGCAACCCACTGGACGTGGACCCTGAGCAGTTGCTTGCCCTTCAGGTGATCGAAACGTTCAAGGAGGGTGAGAGCGTCTATCGGAGGCCAGTGTGACCCTGCCGCTGACCATCATTGGGGGTTATCTTGGAGCGGGCAAGACCACGCTGCTCAACCGGATCCTGACAGAGGAGCACGGCCGCCGGTTCGGGGTGATCGTCAATGATTTCGGCGCGGTAAACGTGGACGCGAGCCTGATCGCGAACCATGAGGGCGACACGATCTCGTTGACGAACGGTTGCATCTGCTGTTCCGCGACCGACGGTACGGCCGAGGCCATCGCCCGCATCGTCAAACGCTCGGCCGACTTCGACCACCTCATTATCGAGACATCCGGGGTCGCCGAACCTGGCAAGGTCGCGCGCAACGCCGCCGGTTTTCGTTTGCCGCTCGACGGGGTGATCGTCCTGGCCGATGCCGAGCAGCTGCCGGAACAGGCTGCGAATCGCTACGCCGGGCGCTCGGTTGTGGCGCAACTGCGGCAGGCGGATCTGATCGTGCTCAATAAGGTGGACTTGCCCAGCCCGGCGCGGCTGGATGAAACCCGTGCCCTGATCGCCCGCCATGCCCCGGGCGTGCAGGTATTGGAGACTGAGCAGGCGAGGTTACCGCACGCGGTCCTGTTTGGTGTAGGCCACGGGACTGCGGTTGCTGAGTCGACTTCCGGGCCGGAAACCACGCATGAGCACACTGCCGGATACGTAGCAGACCTGGTCGAGCGCGGTCCGATCTGTCGGGCCACGTTCGAGGAGTTTGCGCAGGAGCAGATGGGGCAGGCGATCCGTGCCAAGGGATATGTCGCACTGAGCGAGGCGCTCGAGGTCCGTTATCTCTTCCAGAAGGTCGGTCGCCGCTGGACCTTGGTACCCGACGGCAGTTGGGGCGATAAGCCTCCACGCACCCGGATCGTGAAGATACGCATCCGCGAGCATCAATAGTGCCTGCACGAAAACCCAATAAACCCTGCATATACAATCAGGTGCGCAGTTTTAGCGGCGCGAAGCGGAAAATGGCAATAGTGCCTTGCACTTCGGCATGGATACGGTATTAATCCTTGCGAAAGTTCGCGCAGGTTAAATGATCGCCCGAGCGGATTACAAACAACTGATTGCACAGGGTATTTTCCTGGAGCGATCGACCATCGTATAACGCACCACCCTGCGGGCACTTACGCAAACATTGATAACATGCTGATCAGTAAACGATCCCTGTTTGCGGGGTCAACACGAAAGGGGCGATCGCCTGTGTTCGGCTCGGTTTTCAGCCGAATCTTCCCCGGATGAAATCACGATGCGCAAGGTGATCGAACCGCAATGGGCTTGGGCGAGTTGCCCATCGGCATGATCGAGCTGAACCCCCGATCCCGCGATGACATTCCCAAGATCCTGCGTGGCCTGCAGCACATTTACACGACCCCGGAGGTGCGTGCAGAGGCCTTTGCCATCCTGGAGGCCAAGAGACCAGACTTCCCGACCTCCAGCTTGACATCCCACGCCCGCAGAAGCCGAACCTGCTCCTCGAGCGCAGGCCGCGAGAGCGCCCTGAGGTCGATTTTGATGATGTGCGCCAGTTCAATCAGCGGTCGCAGCGACTCGTCGAAGACGAAGTCGTCCAATGCCACCAGGTAGCCGTTCCGCACATAGGCGCTCAGCCCGGCAAGGACTTCCGCATCCGGGGGCACGGCTTCTTCAAGCGAACTTTCATGGCCTATGTGGCCACCCCCGATGATGAAAGAGGCGTAGGGCGGAAAAGGCCGAAGGCCGTCATCCGCCATCCGGCGCCCGGGTTGCCGCAGGCGCCGGGGATGCGCGAACGCCGAGCGGCGGATGACGCTGCGCTTTTCCGCCCTACAGGTCACCCCGGACGCGCGCGCGGGTTCTTTCACGCTAACTGTCATGGTGCGGGCAGCCACCCCCGATGATGAAAGAGGCGTAGGGCGGAAAAGGCCGAAGGCCGTCATCCGCCAGCTGGCGCCGGGGTTGCCGCAGGCACCTGGGCACTGCGAACGCCGTACGGCGGATGACGCTGCGCTCTTCCGCCCTACGGGTCGCCCGGGACACGAGACAGGCCGTGACTTTCACGCTAAAGGCGCGCTCCTCGCGATGACGGACTAATCAGCGTTTCCCAAGAGGGCGAGGCCGCAGAGCAGGGCGTAGCGCCGAGCCTGATTGGACGTCACAACCGACCTCGCCCCCGGGGGCATCTGTGCTTATATGAGTAGGGAGAGCGACGACCGGGAGACGTTCGCCGGTGTGCGCGGCAGCGCCGGGGATGACGAAGGAGGTGAGGCATGGGAACGGAAGGCAGGTTCGCGTTTTTTGGCCGGTATGGTCGGCTGGCCGCGGCAGTGGTCATCCTCGTGCTGGTGGTGGCGTGGATTGCCTCCGGACTGATCGGGCGTGAGCCGCTGGAGGAGCCGGCCGAGGACGCGCCGCGACCGATGGCGGTGGCGGTGGCGGAACACCGGGCCGAGCCGGTGGAGCGGCTGCTGGTACTGCAGGGACGGGTGGAGCCGGACCAGCGCGTGAAGGTGCGCGCGGAGACGGCCGGTCAGGTGGCCGAATGGGCGGTCGAGCGCGGCGCGGAAGTGGAAGAGGGCGACCTGCTGGTGCGTCTGCGCATGGATGACCGCGAGGCGCGCCTGCGCCAGGCGATCGCCCGCGAGCGCGGGGCGGAGAACGAATTCGAGGCAACCCAGCGGCTGTTCGCCGAGCGACACGCCTCGCGCACGGCACTGGAGGCGCGTGAGGCGGAACTGGAGGCGGCCCGTGCCGAGCGCGAGGCAGTGGAACTGGACATCCGCAATACCCGGATCACCGCGCCGCTGATGGGGACGCTCAACCGCCGCGTGGCGGAGCGCGGGGAGTTTGTCGGGGTAGGCGATCCGGTGGCGGAGATCGTGGACAACGACCCGCTGCTGGCGGTGGTGTGGGTGCCGCAGCACCAGATCGGACGTGTGCGGCCGGGGCAGGAGGCGCGCATCCGCTTTCTCGACGGGCGCCGTGCCGAGGGCGAGGTACGTTTTGTTGCGGCTGTGGCCGAGCCGGGCACACAGACCTTTCGCACCGAGGTGCAGGTGCCCAACCCGGAGAGGGCGCTGCCCTCGGGTATCAGCGCGGGCGTCGATATCGTGACCGAGGAGGTCCGGGCGAACAAGCTTTCGCCGGCGGTGATGGCGCTGGATGACGATGGCCGGGTCGGTGTGAAGGCTGTGGATGACGACGACCGCGTGGTCTTCCATCCGGTCGAGGTGGTGCGGACCGAGCGCGACGGGGTCTGGGTGACCGGGCTGCCCGATAAGGTGCGGGTGATTACGGTTGGTCACGGCTTCGTCACCGTTGGCGAGCGGGTGACGCCGCGGCCGCAGGAAGCGGTGGACGGTACCCTGGCGCCGGGCACGGCCCCGGCCGTGGAGGACACGCCGTGAAGGCGCTGATCGCCTGGGCCGTCGATCATGCCCGGACGGTCCTGCTGTTCCTGCTGCTGATCCTGGTGCTGGGGGCCAGCGCCTGGTCGGTGATCCCGAAGGAGGCGGCGCCGGAGATCGACATCCCGATCTTCTTCGTGTCGGTGGTCTACCCCGGTGTCAGCCCGGAGGACGCCGAGCGCCTGATGCTGCGGCCGCTGGAGCGCGAGCTGCAGGGGGTGCCCGGGGTCGACGAGATGCAGTCCTGGGCCGGCGAGGGCTTTGCCCTGGTGCGGGTGGACTTCCTGCCCGGCTGGGACAACCGGCGTGCGCTGGCGGACCTGCGCGAGGAGGCGGAGCAGGTGCGCCCGGACCTGCCGGACGGGGCCGAGGATCCGGAGGTCATGGAGGTGGACCTGGCGCTGTTCCCGGTGCTGACCGTGACCCTTTCGGGGCCACTGGACGAGCGCACCCTGGTCAGCATGGCGCGCGAACTGCGCGACGAGATCGAGTCGCAGCCGGGCGTGCTGGAGGTGGACATCGGCGGCGACCGCGACGAGCAGATCGAGGTGCTGGTCGACCCGCTGGTGCTGGAGACCTACGAACTCTCGTTCGATCAGCTGCACCGGGCCATCGAGCGCAACAACCGCCTGGTCGCGGCGGGTGCGGTGGACACCGGGGCCGGGCGTATCCCGCTGCGCGTGCCGGGCACCATCGACCATGTCGACGACATCCTGGATACCGCGGTGCGGGTGGAAAACGACACCGTGGTGCGGGTACGCGACGTGGCCGACGTGCGCCAGACCTTCCGCGACCCGGAGGGGTTCGCGCGCATCGACGGCCAGCCGGCGGTGTCGCTGGAGATCCGCAAGCAGTCGGAGGCCAACATCCTCGAGGTGGCGGCGGCGGCGCGCGAGAGCGTGGAGGCGGCACGTGCCGGCTGGCCGGCCTCGGTGGAAGTCGTGTACGTGCAGGATATGGCGCGGGACGTGGCCGACCTGCTCGGGGACCTGGAGAACAACGTGATCACCGCGGTGCTGGTCGTGGCGCTGGTGATCCTGTTGCTGATGGGGGCCCGTGCGGCGCTGCTGGTGGGGCTGGCGATCCCCGGTGCCTTTCTGGGCGGCATCCTGGTGATCTACCTGATGGGCTTCACGCTGAACGTCGTGGTTCTGTTCGGCCTGATCCTGGTGGTCGGAATGCTGGTGGACGGCGCGGTGGTGGTAGCCGAGCTGGCAGACCGCTATGTGGCCGAGGGTCGGCCCCGGCGCGAGGCCTACCGGGCGGCCGCGCAACGCATGGCGTGGCCGATCACCACCGCGATCGGCACGACCCTCGCGGTGTTCGCGCCGATGCTGCTGTGGCCCGGAATGGTGGGGGAGTTCATCGTCTACCTGCCGGCCACGGTGATCGTGACCCTGATCGCGTCGCTGGCGATGGCGCTGGTGTTCATCCCGGTGCTCGGTTCGGTGGCAGGCCAGACCCGGCCGGCCAATGCGGAGCAGACCCGCCAGGTGCGCGCCGCGGAGGAGGGCCGCTACGACGAGCTGCATGGGGTGACCGCCGCCTACATCCGCCTGTTGCAGCCCCTGGTGGACCACCCCGGGCGGACCCTGACGGGGACCCTGGTCTTTCTCCTGGCCGCCTATGCCCTGTATGCCGTTTTCGGCCGCGGGGTCGAGTTCTTCCCGCAAATCGAGCCGGAGTTCGTGCAGATCCAGGTACAGGCGCGGGGCAACCTGTCGGTGTGGGAGGCCGATGCGCTGGTGCGCGAGGTCGAGGCCGCCGTGCGCGACGTGCCCGAGGTGCGTCATGTCTACGGGCGCACCATCGGCACCCAGCTTGCGCGGCTGCTCGGCGATTATTCCGAGGATGTGGTCGGACTGGTACAGGTCGAACTGACCTCGTGGCGGGTGCGGCCTCCCGCCACCGAGGTGATCCAGACCCTGCGGGAACGCACCGCGGAACTGCCGGGCATCCGGCTGCAGGTGCGTGCGCAGGAACGCGGCGCGCGCGAGGGACGGCCGATCGTGATCCAGGCGAGCAGCGACGAGCCCGAACGGATCCCGCCGGTGATCCGGGCCATCCGCGAGGGCATGGACGAGATCGGGGGCTTCGTGGACGTGGCGGACGACCTGCCGCTGCCGGGGGTGGAGCTGGAGGTGCGCTTCGACCGGGCGCAGGCGGCGCGTTTCGGGGTCGACGTGCCGCTGCTGGGGGACGGGGTGCAGCTGCTGACCGACGGCATCCTGCTCGGTACCTATCGCCCGGCCCATGTCGACGAGGAGGTGGACATCCGCCTGCGCCTGCCGCCGGAGCAGCGCCACCTGCAACATCTGGCCGGCCTCAGTCTGCCCACTGCGGTCGGACTGGTGCCGCTGGCGCATTTCGCCGAGCTGGTTCCGGTGCCGGCCACCGGCATGATCAAGCGCCGCGATGGCCAGCGCGCCTACACCATCGAGGCGGATGCCGCGCCCGGCTTGCTGGTGGACCGGCAGGTGCGCGAATTACAGGCCTGGCTGGAGCAGGCGCAGCCCGACCCGGAGGTCACCGTGCGTTTCCGCGGCGAGGCGGAGGAACAGGAGGAGGCCGCGCGCTTTCTGCGACAGGCCTTCGCGCTGTCGCTGTTCCTGATGCTGGCGATGATGGTCACGCAGTTCAACCGCTTCTCCCAGGCCTTGCTGGTGATGTCGGCCATCGTGTTTTCCACCGCCGGGGTGCTGCTGGCGCTGCTGGCACGCGGTGAGCCGTTCGGTATTGTGATGAGCGGCATCGGTGTGCTGGCGCTGGCAGGGATCGTGGTCAACAACAATATCGTGCTGATCGACAACTACAACGAGCAGCGCAGACGCGGGCTGGATCCGCGCGAGGCCGCCCTGCGCGCCGCCGCCCAGCGCCTGCGACCGGTGGTGCTCACCGCGCTGACCACCATCCTCGGCCTGCTGCCGATGGTGCTGGCGCTGACGGTGGACTTCGCCGGCCGCGATGTCTACCTCGGCGCGCCGGTGACCAGTTTCTGGATACAGCTGGCCACGGTGATCGCCGGCGGGCTTGTGTTCGCCACGCCATTGACGCTGCTGTTCACCCCGACGATGCTCGCATGGCTCGACCGCCGCCACCGCGGCGCTGCGCAGGAGCCGGCGTGATCCTGTCGCTGCCCGCCGTGCCCGGGTGGCGGGCGGCGTGGCTGTGCCGGCGCCCCGCCGCCGGAGCCACCCACCCCCGCGGATGCCGCGCCGCTGGAGCCACCCGCCACGGCGGCGGACGCAGTGGCCAGGGAGTCTGCCACCCCCGGGGACGAGATCCGCTGCTACCTGGAGCGCCTGTCGGATCGGGAATTCACCGAGACCAACGGAAACGCTGGTCAATCTACTGTATGCGGCGCTCGACTGGCTGCTAGGCGTTGGCATCCGGATCGAAACCTCTCCGGCCTGTCGCGGGCGGGTAGGGAACATCGTGCCTTTCGCGATCATTCCTGCAGTCGGCAGGACGCGTTGGGGTGGTGATCGGGCCCGTCCGTGATTCGGCGTCGGTAGCTGAGTTGCGCCGGTGATCCCGGCGGCCATACCTGATCGAAGCGCCAGAGGAAGGCTTCGCGATCCCATGGCAGCAGGATGGCATCAACGTGTGCATCCCTTACCCGCGTTCCGCAGCTGCTCAGGTGGTCATCCGGCAGTACTGGAGGGTGCCTCGCAACGCGCGTGATCATCACGCGGTGGTCGCCCGCAAAGACCGGCATGCCGGCCGCACCGTTGTTGAACACGGCCCGGTTGCCGGGAAAATCCTGGGCGAAACAGCGGCAGGTGTGGCTGCTGGCCAGCAGGTCCACATCGGCATCCCGGAACCATGCTTCCAGCCTGGCAGCCTGTCGGGCTTGGGCTGCGCCTACCGCTCCTCCCACCGGCTCGCTATGGGCACCCAAGCCCGACAGGCTGCCAGGATCGCTGTTGCCGATGGGCGGCATCGCATCGAGTTCAAGGCCCCAGCCGGCGAGGCTGTCCGGGTCCCCATGGACCACGCCGATGCGGCAGTCTCCAACCTGCAGGCGCAGTTGCGGGGGCAGGGAACGGAGATCAGCCACGAGGCTGCCCGTAGCGCGCGCCGCCTCCTGCAGTCGCGCGATGATCGCGTTCGACCATGCCACGGTCTGTTCCGGGGTCGACGGCGGGTAGGCGCAGCCGCAGCCGGCGTCAGGTTGCGGATCGACCAGTTCGGCCTCGACGTTGCCCCGGCTCGCGCTGTGGGCGCCGACGCGGTGCTGTACCTCCGCGAACCACGCCGGTTCCGCATCGAACCAGTGAAAGTCGCCATTGAACACCAGTCGGGGTCGCGGCAACCCCATCGCGACTTCGTGCTCCGCCAGCGCCTCGATTGCATCCAGCGCTTCGAGATTTCCGTAAAGACCGCCGACGATGAAGAAACTCTGCGCGCGCAGGGGCGTCAGCTGCGCAATGGTCGATGCCCGTGTCCGGTAGGTGACCGGGCAACTGCGGCCAGGTGATGCACTCGAACTGGCCATCGGGTTCAGCCCGGCGCGTCCATCGGGCCACGATCGCCCAACGCGAAAGCAGTCAGGCCAATCCCGAGCGCGATGACGTTCAGGAGCAGCAATTTGCTGTAGTCGTGGCTGATCCCTGTGAGCGCACCGACCCAGCCCAGGTAGCCCGAGGTCTCGAGAAAATAGAGGATGGCAGCACCGACGGCGGCCACAACGGCCACCCCGAGCGCCGCAGGGGCGACGCGTCGGTTCAGACCGATGCTCCAGATGATCACCGGGGTCAAGAACATCGCCGCGGTACCGCTCACCGCGACGGCGGCGAACAGGTCCTGGGTGCCGAAGAACACCATCACCAGTCCAAGCAGCGCGAACACGGCCATCGCGATGCGTCCGTGTGCGGGCGATCCCCGACCAATCCCCATGTCGACCACGGCGAGCTTGGCCGTGCTGGAAAAGGTCGAATCCATCGTCGAGGCCGCGGAGATCACCAGCGCCACGCCCAGCAGCAGCGCGGCCGGCTGCCCCATCATGCGCGTCAGCGTATCGAGAAAGGCTTCTTCGCCGCTGCGGTGCAGGCCGGTGAATACACCGATCATCCCGAAGGCCAGGATCAGCAGGGACGAAATCCAGAAGGCATGCACGAAGCTGCGTCGCGTGGTTTCCCGGTCGGCCAGGAACCCCCGGTCGGTCATCACCGGGTCGTGCAGCGGATAGCTCAGCACCTGCAGGAATGCGACCAGCAGCAGGATCCAGCCGGGGCTGACCGGATCCGGACTGCTTGCGAGGATTGCCCCACCGTCGAATTCGGGGGCGAACAGCATCATCACGAACAGCACCGCGAGCAGTACCCCGAGGGCCGCGAACTGCAGCACGTCGGTCCGCAGCGAGGCGTGCAGTCCGCCGAGCATCGAGTACCCCAGCGTGACGCCGGCCACCGCGAGGATGGCGACGGCATACGCGAGGCTGCCGGTCGCACCGAACACGATGCCGACGACCAGAAGATTGGCGAACACCTCGGAGACCAGCCGAACGCCGATCAGCAGGTTGAAGCTGCCGGTTCCCAGGCGCCCGAAGCGGGCCTGCATGAAGCTCTGGATGTTGTGCGCCCCGTGGCGGAAACGGAGCTGGTCGACGATCCAGCCGCCGGTCAGAAACGACAGGTAGTAGGCGGTATAGGCCAGTGCCCCTGCGATGCCGAAGAAATAGCCCAGGATCGCGGCGTTCAGCAGCGAGCGGGCGAAGATCCAGGTGGTCACCTGGGAGAAGGTCAGGGTCCAGACACCGGGCCTCGCGCCCGCCGGGCTGGAACCGAAGAAGAAGCCGTCCGCGGTTCGGGCGCGCGGGACCAGAGCGAAGCTGGCGGCAGCGAAGGCGACCAGAATCCCGGAAAGGAGGACGAGCGAAAGATCGGTCATGGTTCAGGCGTCTCCGGGCGGTTCATGGGCGCAGCGGGCGAGCGAGCCGAAGGAGGTTAGATGGCGGAGCTGTGCGTATCAATAGGGGTTTTCCGAAGTGGATCGGAGGGCGGCTGCCACTGGGCAATGGCTGTCTCTTGGGGACTCTGAGCGAGCATTCAGCAGCAGCTCAAGTCTGACAGGCTCCCATTGGGTGTGATGCTGAAGGGGGTAGTGCGCCTTCGGCATCCATGCCGTGCGAGGTGCGATTCGGCGGGATTGCTCGGCCTGTCTCGTGTCCCTGGCGACCCGTAGGGCGGAAAAGCGCAGCGTCATCCGCCGTAGGGCGTTCGCGGTGCCCAGGCGCCCGCGGCAATCCGGGCGCCAGCTGGCGGATGACGGCCTTCGGCCTCTTCCGCCCTACGCCTCTTTCATCATCGGGGGTGGCCGCTGGCCATGGTAGTTAGCGTGAAAGTCACGGCCTGTCTCGTGTCCCTGGCGACCCGTAGGGCGGAAAAGCGCAGCGTCATCCGCCGCTCGGCGTTCGCGCCTCCCCGGCGCCTGCGGCAATCCGGGCGCCGGATGGCGGATGACGGCCTTCGGCCTCTTCCGCCCTACGCCTCTTTCACCATCGGGGGTGCTCCCCCCGAGGGCATGAAAGGTAGCAGGGAACGGTTTCGGCAGTGGAGGTGCCGGATCGGACGGCGTGGCCGCAACGGCAGGATCGCTCGGCGCTGTGGTCCCCGGCTGGCGGGATGGATCTGCTATGTTCGAGGGGAAAAGGATTCTGTGGTCGCCCTGGAGGATGCCGATGTCTGATGCACGCCGAGATCGGTTCTTGCCGGACTCGCCCGTTGCCGAGAAGCTCGGGCCCGATGCCTTGCGCCTCGCGTGTCCGCCGGACGCTCTCGATTTCGAGACCACGGAGGATCTGGAAGACCTGGACCGGGTGCTAGGACAGGATCGCGCGTTGGAGGCGCTGAACCTGGGGATCGAGATCCCGCACCAGGGGTACAACCTCTATGTGCTCGGTTCGACCGGGCTCGGCCGGCGCACGCTGGTCAACCGCATGCTGCGCGAGGCGGCACAAGGCCGGCCGGTGCCCAGCGATTGGTGCTACATCAACGATTTTGAAGCACCGCACCGGCCCCGGGCCCTGCGTTTGCCGCCGGGGCTGGGCCAGGCTCTGCGCCGGGACATGCAGCAGGTGATGGAGGCGATCATCACGGCGCTGGCCACGGCGTTCCAGAGCGAGGCCTACCGTGCCCAGGCGCAGGAGATCCACGACGACCTGAAGGAGCGGGATGAGCGTGCGTTTGCCGCGCTTCGGGAGAAGGCCGAGGCGCGCAACGTGGCGTTGTTGCGCACTCCAGGCGGCTACACCCTGGCACCGATGCGTGACGGCGAGATCCTGAGCGCGGAGGAATTCGGCAAGCTCCCGGAAAGCGAACAGAAGGCCACCGAGGAGGCGGTCGAGGAGTTGAAGCAGGACCTCAGGCAGCTGATCGCCCAGGTCCCGCGCTGGCAGCGCGAGGTGCGGGAACGTCAGAAGGAATTGAACCTGAGCGTATCCAGCCTGACGCTCGATCAGCACCTGGGCGAACTGCGGCGCAAGTACCAGGAACTGCCCGAGGTGCAGCGTTTCATCGACGCGGTGCGCGAGGATCTGCTGGAGAACTCGGAACAGATCCGCAGTCTCGGCGAGGACGAGCAGGGTGGGCCGAACCCGGCCGGGCAGGCCGCCCGGCAGCTCAACCGGTACAAGGTAAACGTGCTCGTGGATCATGCCCACCACCAGGGCGCCCCGGTGATCTACGAGGACAACCCGACCTACCAGAACCTGGTCGGGCGCGTGGAGCACACGGTGCAGTATGGCACCCTGGTCACCGATTTCACGCTGATCAAGGCGGGCGCGCTGGCACGGGCCAACGGTGGCTACCTGATCCTGGATGTGGATCGGCTGCTGGGTCACCCGTTCGCCTGGCAGGCGCTCAAGCGGGCGTTGCGCGCCCACGAACTTCGGGTCGAGTCGCTCGAGACCATGCTGAGTCTCGCGAGCACGACGACCCTGGAGCCCGAGCCGATCCCGCTCGACCTGAAAGTGGTACTGGTCGGCGACCGGCTGCTGTACTACCTGCTGCAGGAATACGATCCCGAGTTCGGCCGCCTGTTCAAGGTGGCGGCGGATTTCTCGGAAGATGTCCGCCGCGATGCCGATGCCACTCGGCTCTATGCCCGCCTGATCGCGACCCAGCAACGCGCCGGTGGGTTGCGGCCGCTGACCCGGGACGCGGTGGCACGTGTGATCGAGCAGGCCGCGCGGCGGATCTCCGATGGCGAGCGCCTGTCGCTGCACCTGGGTTCGCTCGACGACCTGCTGCGGGAAGCCGATTACTGGGCCGGGAAAGCCGACTCGAAACGGGTGGACGAGGCGCATGTGGATCGGGCCGTGGATGCCCGAATCCGGCGTCTGAGCCGAATCCGCGAGGACGTGCACGAGGCAATCACGCGCGGCATCCAGTTGGTCGACCTCGATGGCGACGCGGTCGGGCAGGTCAATGGGCTTTCGGTGATCGGCCTCGGCGAGTTCAGCTTTGGGCGCCCGTCGCGCATCACGGCCACCGCCCGCCTGGGCGAGGGCGAGGTGGTCGATGTCGAGCGCGAGGTCGAATTGGGCGGTGCAATCCACTCCAAGGGTGTGTTGATCCTGTCCTCCTACCTTGCCTGGCGTTACAGCACCGACCAGCCGCTCTCGCTGTCCGCGAGCCTGGTTTTCGAGCAGTCCTATGGTCTGGTGGAAGGCGATAGCGCATCGGTCGCTGAACTCTGCGCGCTGTTGTCGGTGCTTGCGGCTGCGCCGGTGCGGCAGTCGCTGGCGGTCACCGGCTCGGTGAACCAGCACGGCGTGGTACAGGCCATCGGCGGCATCAACGAGAAGATCGAGGGCTTCTTCGATGTCTGTTCCCGGCGCGGCTTGACGGGCCACCAGGGCGTGGTGATGCCGGCCAGCAATCGGCCGCACCTGATGCTGCGCCGGGACGTGGTCGACGCGGTGCGCGATGGCCGGTTCCATGTCCACGCGGTACACCACGTCGACCAGGCGGCGGAGCTGTTGACGGGGCTTCCCGCTGGCGAGCCGGATGAGGAAGGCCGCTGGCCGGCCGGCAGCCTCCATGCGCGGGTGCATGCCCGGCTCGACGAACTCGCGCGCCTGCGTCAGGCGTTCTCGGCGCGCGGCGGTGGCGGAGATGACAGCGCCTGAGTTGCGCCTGCGCCGCATCCTGCTGGCGCTGGATGCCGGAGGCGCGGTGCCATCCGCACTGTCGCTGGCCGTGACCATCGCTTCGCGCTTTGGCGGACAACTGGAGGCGATGCTGCTGGCGCAGGCCGAGCTGACCCGGGCCGCGGAGTTTCCCTTTGCGAGCGAGGTCAGTCTGCCGTTCGGGCTGGAGCGCCCGCTGAGCGCGCCGATCATGCGGCGCAGCCTTGAAACACTGGCGGCGCGGGTGCAGTCGATGATGACCCAGCTCGCCGATCCGGCGCGGATTCCCTGGTCGCTGCAGGTTGCCGAGCGCAGCCAGTGGGAAGGGCTTCTGGCTGCGCCCGGCGAAGGCAGCCTGCTGGTGCTCACCCACGCGGGCCATTACCTGTTGCCTTCCCTGAGCTTGGCACCGGGCGGGCTGTACCTGCTGTACGACCACAGCCCGGCTGGCCGCGCGGCGCAGGCGCTGGCGGTCGCGCTCGATCCGCAGTGCGCGCAGACGCGCTGGCCCGGTTCTGCCGGTGCCGCGTCGCCGCCGGACGCGAATGCGGTCGCGCGCCTGCTCGACGTGCTGCGGCGGCTTCGGCCCGGAACCCTGATCCTGCCTGCAGCCCGGTACCGGGAGCTCGAAGGCGTATTGCGGCCGCTGATCGCACGGCTGGAATGCACCGTGCTGCTGGTGGGCTGAGGCCATCGCGCTTTGCCGGGATCCAGCGCCCGTGCGGGCTGGGCCGACGCCGCCGAGCGCGGTGCCGGCGTGACCGGGGCGATTCAGGATTCGACGAGCTGCGGTGTGCTGGGATCGGGAAGCGCGGCACCGGTGCGCGACAGGATGCGCCCGCCGGCGATCGCCAGTACTTCGCCCGCCGCGACGGGCTCCCAGCGTTCCGCGGTCAGCGGGACGCTGGCCACCAGCGTCACGCGCTGGTGTGCCTCGGTGAGACCGAGGGTCAGTCCCTCGATCGGTTTCGGCGTGCGGCCCTCCTTCTTGGTCGGGCAGGTCCGGCAAAGCGTGAACAGCCCTGGCGGCTCGATGCGGCCGCAGGATTCCTGAGTCCGCTCGTGCCCGTGCACGAACAGGTATTCGCTGTCGGAGTAGAGGAAGTTGGCCGGGCCGAAGGGCCTTAGCAGCGCCGCAAAACGGCGAACCACTTCCAGGCGCAGTTCCAGCGCAGGGGGTTCCGGAGCATCCCACAGCGCGGCCAGGCGCGCCAGCAGCAGGCAGAACGCGTGCTCGGAGTCGGTGTCGCCGATTGGCCGGAAACGCCCGAGGTCGGGCGCGGTGGCGTCTTCGATTCCGATCAGGTCGCCGTTATGGGCGAACACATGCATGCGCCCGCCGAGTTCGCGCGCAAACGGCTGCGTGTTCTCCAGAGAAACGGCGCCCTTCGTGGCCTGGCGCACATGGGCGAGAACGAGCCGGCTGCGGTACTTCTGCTCGCTCAGAAAGCGGATTCCGCTGCTCTGGCTGGCGGCCCCGGTGTCGCGCAGCCTGCGCACGTCGCGCCCCGAATAAAAGGCCGCACCCCATCCATCCTTGTGCGGCGCACGCAGCCCGCCGCGTTCCGAGAACGCCTCCAGCGAGATCGACAGCGTCGCCGGTTCAAGGCTGGACATCGCGAGCAGCTCACACATGCGGGAACCTCATCGGGAACCGCTGTGCAGGGTCGCACGGGGCGGCCGGCATCGGGAACTCTCGGACGCGAACAAGCATGGAAAAAGTATCAGCGGCAGCCGGCTCGGGGTCAAACTCACCACTCGACCCGTTTGCCCGTGCGGGACAGCAGGCCCGCGCGGACGGCGCGGTGCAAAGGGTCCGGATCGGCGCGCTGCGCGGGTTCAGCGCGGGCCGTAATGCTGCATTTTCCGGACTACCCGGTCGATTTCGGCATCGGGAAGCAGGCGCGGGCCGCCGAGGCCCAGGCTCAGGATGTACTGGTGTGCCAGGGTCTCCACTTCTCCCGCAAGCCAGAGCGCGCGCTCGAGCCCGGGCCCGGTCGCGACGACGCCGTGATTGGCCAGCAGGCATGCGCTGCGATCCTGCAATGCCTCGACCACGTTTCGGGACAGCGCCTCGGTTCCGAACGTCGCATAGGGAGCGCAGCGGATGGTCGGCCCGCCCGCGGCCGCGATCATGTAGTGGAGCGCCGGGATCTCCATGCCGCAGATCGCAAGAGCCGTGGCATGGAGGGAATGAGTGTGGACCACTGCGCCGATTTCGGGGCGCGAATCCAGAATCGCCAGGTGGAAGCGCCACTCGCTGGACGGCCGCTGACCGGCGTCGTGCTCGCCGCGAGGGCCGACGAAGACCATGTCCTCGGGGCGAAGCGCATCGTAGGGAATTCCGGAAGGCGTGATCAGCATGCCGTCGCGCCAGCGTGCGCTGACGTTGCCCGACGTGCCCTGGTTGATGCCCTCGCGGTTCATGCGCAGGCAGATGTCGATCATGCCTTCGCGCAGCAACCGCTCCGATTGGTCCATGCTGGCTTTGCGCACCATCGGCTTCCCGCTGCTACTTCGATCCGCCGCGGCGCGGCGATCTGGAACCGCCGTGCGAGGGCAGGCGAATGACGTCGGACTTTTGCCGTTCGCCGGCAGCGAGGATCGGACCGAAGGCTTCGGAAATCGGCATCGGGTGGCTGATGAAGAAGCCCTGCGCATAGGTCACGCCGTATTCCCTAAGCAGTTCCAGTACCTCGGCGCTGCCGACATACTCGGCCACCGTTTGCTTGCCGAACCCGTGCGCGATGTTGACCATCGCCTGCACCAGCAGGCGATCGTCGGAATTGCGTTCCAGGTCACGGATGAACAGCCCGTCGATCTTCACGAAACTCGCGGGCAATTGGCGCAGGTAATGGAACGAGCTGAAACCCACACCGAAGTCGTCCAGAGAGAAATGACACCCCAGTTCGCGGATGCGGGAGATCATGCCCTTGGCCTTTACGAAATCGGTGACTGCGGCCGTTTCCGTGATTTCCAGTGTCAGATGCGAGGCGTCGATGCCAAGGCGCCGGAGTTCTCCCGCCAGCATGTCGTAGAGATCTTCGGAATGCAGCGAGTGGGCCGACAGATTGACTGCCAGGTGCAGATCCGGGCGGGATCGGTGCAGCCGGTGCATCAGTTCGAGCGCCTTGCGTAGAACCCAGCGATCCAGTTCGACGATCTGCCGGCTGTGCTCGGCAATTGGGATGAAGCGCCCAGGGGAGACCAGCTCCCCGTTCGGGCCGCGCATCCGTACCAGCAGTTCGTAGTGGTTCACATGGTCGTCGGCCAGGCGCAGCAGGGGCTGCGCAAACAGTTCGAACTTTTCTTCGACCAGCGCATCCCGCAGGTACTCGACCCAGTAGACGCGTTCCTGGACCGCCTCCCGGACCTTGTTCGCGGTGGGCAGGATATGCCAGTGCCCCGGGCCGGCGTCCTTGGCCTGGTACATCGCGAGATCGGCGCTGGCCATCAGATCGAGGGGGTTGTCGCCGTGGCGCGGGAACAGCGCCACGCCCACGCTGGCCGTGGTGCGGTGGCGCAGCCCCCCCACAGGAAGCGCGACGCGTTCGAGGCGCCGGGCCACGCGCTCGGCGAGGGCGGTAGCCTGGGCTTCCTCTGCATCCCGCAGCAGGATGCCGAACTCGTCCCCACCCAATCGGGCGACTATCCCGTCGGTACCGACCACTTCCTCCAGCGCCTCGGCGACCAGGTTGAGCAGCTGATCCCCCGACTGATGACCGCTGAAGTCGTTGATATCCTTGAACTGATCAAGGTCCAGGAACAGGATGGCGCCGCGCGCGGATGGGCGTTCGAACGCCTGCTCCATCGCCAACTGGAAGGCCCGTCTATTTGGAAGGTTGGTCAGCGGGTCGTGGCTGGCGAGCCAGCTCAAACGCTCCTCGGCGGCCTTGCGCGCAGTCACGTCGAGTCCGACCGAGATCACCGTGGCGTTGCCAGTTTCGGCGTTGTGCAGTGGGGCGTGGTACCAGGCGATCGTACGCGATTCGCCGTCGTTGCCGATGAGTGCGGTTTCCTCCTGGGATAGAAGCTCCTCGGTCGGCCGGTCCCCGCCGCCGTTCATGAAGACGTCCCGGAAGTGCTGGCCCCGGATCTCGTCCCCCGATTGCCCGACCAGGCTCTGGCCATAGGCGTTCACCAGGCTGACACGGCCGCCCGCGTCATGGGTCACAATGATCACCCGCGCCGTGTCGAGCAGCCGGTTCACGAAATCGCGTTGGCGACCGAGTTCGACCATCCGCGCCGAGAGTTCCCGGTCGCGGGCCTTCACACGTTCCTCCAGCGCCTCGAGCTGCGACGACAGATCCAGGGTGACCACGTCGATCAGGTCGATCTCGTCAGCGAGCTGTTTGCGCGGTTGCCCCACTGCGCGCCGTACTGCCTGGAACTCCCCGCGGGCCAGCAAGGGAAGCTGTTCCGACAGCCTGCGCAGACGGTCCATTGGCCCCCAGAGGATGCCCAGCAGCAGCAGTTCGGCGGCCAGCCAGCCGCTCAGTGCGACTGCGAGGGCGGTCCGCGTGTCTTGCCGGATGGCGTGCATCTGTTCGGTAATGTCCGAGATCAGCAGCAGGTGTCCCGCGCGACTGCCGGGAGTCACCTCGAGCGGCAGGGCAGTCAGTTCGTAGTGCTGATCCTGCCAATCGAGTTGCCGCGGGCTATGCACCAGCGTCTCCAGCGTCCAAAGGCTGCTCGCCGCGTGCAGGACAGGCCGGGTGTGGAGTTCCCCGGTCAGAATGGCCACGTTACCCGACCAGGGCTCGAGATGCCGGTCGGGAACGAGATCGGGGTCCGGCTGGGCACGATCGATCAGCAGCCCGATATCGCTTCCCGAGATCCGCTGGGCGTTCAGCGCGACCTCCGCGAGGGAGCGTGACAGAACCACCGCGCCTCCGAGCATGCCGTCCACCAGCAACGGTACCACCGCATACTGGCGGCATCGGTTCTCGCACCAGAGTGCATGGCGAGGGGTCTGCTGGTCCAGCGCCTCGCGGATCCAGTCGGTGATCGGCGGCGCTGCACCGCGTTCGGGATTGCCCAGCGGTTCGCCCCAGGCGCCCAGTTGCTCGGCTTCGCTCGAGAAGATCAGGACCTCATCGACGCCCACCTCGAGCTGGATCACTGGCCACTGCGGGTCGAACGAGGCTGCAACCGCCGATCGATCGCGGCGCTGCAGCGCTGGACCCATGCCGCTGAGCGACGGGAGCAGGGAGCCCAGCTGTTGCAGATGCTCTTGGGAGCTTGCCATCGCCAGTTTGCTTTCGCGTGCCTGCCGCTCGTGGATCACCTCGCGATGCTGTTCGAACTGCAGGTTCAGGTTTGCGTGGCTGAGCAGTGTGTACATTGCCGCGAGACCGAGCAGCACCAGACTGGTCAGCAACAGCGCCCGCCACTTCAGGCTCAGAAACGGCCGTCGGGAGCGGCGGGCGCGGGTCGGCCGCGTCGAGGGATAGGCAGCAACGGGCATCGTGGCCGCCGTTCAAAAGCGCAGGGACATCTGACCCAGCAGCATGTCCCAGCGCCGCGAGGTCGATGTCGGATCGGGGTTGTCCGGGCCGGGCAGCCAGCCGGTGCCATCCACCCGGTGGTACTCCGCCGCGAGCATCAGATTCGGGTTCACCTGCCACTGCACGCCGGTGCTCCAGTCCTTGGCGAAGCGGGTGTGGGCGGGCAGCCCGGTAGCCTGCGCGAACCGCTGCCCGGACCGGTCGTTGTGGTCGGCATAGAGGACGTCGTAACGCACTCTCCAGGTCCACTCGTGGTTCAGGCGCCGCGAGTACTCCAGGTATGCGCTTTCACCAGTCACGTCGAAATCCCTGAACGGCGCATCGAATCCGGTCAGGCTGGAAGGCCGGCGAGCGTATTCTCCGGTGAGACTCCATTGCTCTGCGTTGTACTGCAGCGAAAGGATCCAGGGAGTGAAACTGAACTCGACGTTGCCAGGCCCCCCAGGACCAGAGCGGAACCGGGCGCCGGTATCCGCAGCGCTCAGCGCTGCGACGATACGTCCGCCATCGTGTTCGTACAGTGCCTGCCCGATCACCGATGTCTTGCCCCGGAACGATCCCGGTTGTTTGCTGCCCATTGCGACCCACTCCAGATCTTCCCCGGTCTGCGGTCTGCCGACCCCAAGGTGCATCCGTACGTCGCCTGCCGGAAGATTCCTTTCTGCGTAGACCGCGAGGCCGTCACTGGACAAGGCCAGCGACCGGGTGCGGTCGAAGTAGATGGACTGCGGAAGCAGAATCCCCGGTCGGGTGAATGCGACATCCCGGGTCTCGTTGAACAGCCCGAAAGGGTTCTTGGCGCGTCCGAGCCGAATACCCCAGTGACCGTCAGGCCCCGCGTGCATCTGCCGGTCGACCAGCAGGTAATCGATTGCCGGCTGGGCATCGCTGCGTTCTCCGCCGGCGCGGCGGCTGATCACCTGGCCGGCAATCAGCGTATCCGGCCGCGGCCGCAGCGAGGCATTGAGCCCCAGCTCGATGAATTGAAAGCTCGGGCGATCGCTGCTGGGACCGAAGAAATTGTTCTTGTCGGTCACCACCACCCCTTGGGTCGCGAACCCGTGCAACTGCAGATTCGTTGGGCGCGGAGCGCTCTCGCCGGCCCCGGCCTGCAGAGGCTGGAGCAGCAGGATCCCGGCGATCGCAGCGGCCTTACTCCACCGGGATGATTCGTACGCGCGCATTGATTGCCCCCCTTGTGGCGTAGCCGACGGCGCCCGGCGTTGAGGCTACCCGTTCCACCATTTCGGACTCGCTGTTAACCCGTTGCGGCGCCTGGCCGGACCCGGAAAAGATCTGGCGGTCCCAAGCCAGCCGAAGCTGGTGCGGGAAGACACCCAGCACCGCCTTCGTGAACTCGACATGTACCGGATGGTCGTCCGGAAGAACGAAAACCCGCGCGGCCTGGCCATCCGGCCAACTGCGCTGGCGCATCGCGAAGATGGCCCGAGCCGAGTGCGCTGCCAGCGCCTCGGCCGGCAGATCGGCATGCCCTACCAGCAGCACGTCCTCGGACGCAGACGCCGCCGGCATCAGCAGTACGAGAATCGTGCCTAACAGGATTGTCGCCAGCATGCGCGCCTCGGCCGTTTGGGCATTGGCCACCGCCTTTTCCAACGGGATGCTGTCGGACCGGATCCGTGCAGCGCCCATGAGCCTTCCGCTGATCGGGTGTGCAGTTTCTGGTGCAGCAGTACTCGCCACCCTGGATGCGACAAGCGGCATGTCCCGATACGCTGCTTCATGGACTATACGGGTGCATCGCAGGGCCTGCAAAGAGGGGTTTCAGGAAACGAGGCGCGATCGATCCGTTGGCTGCGGAAAGGGCTCGCGGGCGACGCCGGTTCTGGGCTTTCCGGAGCCGGGTCCATCATCGGCGGTGCGGGATGAGCCGACATGTCCAAGCCTCTCCCCCTGTGTATGGGTACGATCGCGTAAGACGTCCCAGCAGGCTGACTATTCCCCAACGCGCCTGGATATGGCAAGCTGCAGTGGCAATGGATCGCGTTTGGAGCCGAATGTCAAGAGAATGCGATCTGCGTGGGCGGGCGTTGGCGGTCCCAGCGAGGCCAATATGCAGATCGGGCAGTCGTTGCAACGGACGCGGCCGGGGCGAGTCATGTGTTGTTGATGTTCCGCGTGCCGCCTTCCTGGCAACGTTTGATTTGCAAGGGCGAGTTCTTGTCGACCGCGCGTTCAAGATGCGGTTGTGATGTTCCGGGCTTGCAATGGTTTGCCCGCATGAACATGGGTGGAAATGCATTCCGTCTGCGTTCTTCGATGCGGGCGACATGCGCAGGGGTACCCCGGCAGGGATGGCAGGCGGATAGTGCGCACCGAATTGACTGCGACCGGCGCAGCGTGCCGGCACCCGAGATGCAGGTCCATGGATATTGCGCAGGGCGTGGGTGGGCAGCCACGACGAAAAGGGGGTTGGCGTGAACGATGTAGCCCTGGTCCAGGCTTTCAGCAAGTACTTCGATCTGGTGGTTCCCGCCGAGGGTTCCGAGGAGATGAACGAGATCTTCCGGATGCGCTATGAAGTCTATTGCCGCGAATTCCGTTACGAGCGCGAGGAGGATTGTCCCGGGGGAATGGAAACCGACGGATATGACGCCCGGTCCTGGCATTGCATGGTTCGCCACCGTCCCTCCAGGTATGCTGCGGGTTGTGTCCGGCTGATCCACTGCGAACCGGAGGATCCCTCGAGTCTCCTGCCATTGGAGAGCAAGTTCGGCGAGAGTCTCTTTCACCCGGAGCTGCGCCCGGAGCTGCTGGACCGCGGCACGATCTGCGAGATCTCCCGACTGGCGGTTCATTCGACCTTCCGGCGGCGTGTCGGAGAGTTGAGTACGCCGCTCGGGAACCTGGCCTCGTTCAACTTTGCTCCCGACCAGATCCGGACCTTTCCCTTGGTTACGATCTGCCTGTTCATGGCGGTGCTGATCGTCGGTGGGGCGCGGGGCAAGGAGCATGGTTTTGCGATGATGGAGCCGCGCCTCGCACGATTGCTGAAACTCAGCGGCTTCCAGTTCACTCAGGTGGGCGAGAGCGTCGACTACCATGGTGCGCGGGCCGCGTATTACATGGACCTCACGCACGCCCTGCGGGTGGTCCGGGCTTCGCGTGTGCTTGGCAAGCTTTACAGTACCGCGCAGCACCGGCTGGAGGAAACGACGGGCTGGCGAGAAACGGCATGAGCGGACACGCGGCCGGAGCATTCGCTGTGTTTGCGATTGCGCGGTTTCGGGAATCCGCTGGCAGACCGTTGCGGGGGATCCAGCGCTGTCGGCCGTGTCCATCGGCCGGCTGAGCGCGATCATGGACTGGAAGGCGCTGCAGAACGGTTCGGATATCCGCGGCATTGCGATGGGCCCGCGTGCCGAATTGACTCCCGAGGTGGCGCACCGGCTGGGCAGGGCGTTTGCCGCCTGGCTCGCCCGCTCGCTCGGTCGGGCGCCCGAGCGGCTGACCGTCGCGGTCGGTCGCGACAGTCGCCTGACGGGCCCGGAGTTGATGGCGTCGCTGATGCAGGGACTGGCCCGTGACGGCCTGCGGGTCTTCGACCTGGGGCTGGCTTCGACACCGGCCATGTTCATGAGCACCGTGACGCCAGGCTGCGCCTGCGACGGAGCCGTGATGCTGACCGCGAGCCACCTCCCCCCGGACCGCAACGGCTGCAAGTTCTTTACACGCCAGGGCGGCCTGAACCGGGACGATGTCAGCGTACTGCTGGAACTGGCGGAGTCCGGCGACTTCCTGCCGACCCCCGGCACGGGATTGATCATGCCGGTCGATTTCATGACGGTGTACGCGCGCCAGCTGGTCGAGCGTATCCGCAGCGGAGTCGACCATCCGGAGCATCCTGAACGGCCGCTGCAGGGGCTGCGCATCGTCGTCGACGCCGGAAACGGCGCGGGCGGCTTCTTCGTCGACCGCGTGCTGCAGCCGCTGGGCGCGGACACCACCGGAAGCCAATACCTCGAACCCGACGGCAGCTTCCCCAACCACGTCCCGAACCCGGAACATCCGGATGCGATGGCGGCGCTGCGCCGAGCGGTGACGGCGCAGCGTGCCAATTTCGGAATCGTGTTCGATCCCGATGTCGATCGCGCGGCCGCGGTGGAGGCCGACGGCCGCGCGATCAACCGGAACCGGCTGGTCGCACTGGCAGCGGCGATGGTGCTGCGCGAGCATCCGGGTTCCACCGTGGTGACCGATTCGATCACGTCGGACGGGCTGACCGACTTCATCGAGCGTGAACTCGGGGGCGTGCATCGCCGGTTCAAGCGCGGCTACCGCAACGTGATCAACGAGGCGCTGCGATTGAACGCCGCGGGGCAGGAGTGTTGGCTTGCGATCGAGACTTCAGGGCACGCGGCATTGAAGGAGAATCATTTTCTGGATGATGGCGCCTACCTGATGGCGATGCTGCTGATCGAACTGGCCCGGGCCCGGAGCGAGGGCCGAAGCCTGGGCACGCTGATCGCGACGCTGCGTGAACCGGCAGAGAGCGCCGAGATCCGGATCAGGAACGACGACGCTGATTTCCGCGCCAGCGGCAACCAGGTGATCGACGCGCTGCGTGCCCGAGCCGGCGTCGAGCCCGACTGGAAGCTGGTGCCCGACAACCACGAGGGTGTGCGGGTCGCGTGCCGGGGTGCCGGCGAGCGGGGCTGGTTCCTGCTGCGCCTCTCGCTGCACGATCCGGTGCTGGCGCTGAACATCGAGTCCGAAACCCCCGGTGGGGTCGGCCGGATCGCGCACCGCCTGCTGCCGCTGCTGCAGGGGTTCGACGCACTCGAACTGTCCGCGCTCGAAACGGCGGCGAAGGGTCCGGGCGGCTGAATATCCCCGCGGAAATCCGTAGGCTGCTGCGGCGGTCTTGGCGATCCTGAATGTGCCCGGAGTGGGTGCCGGCATCGAGGCCCCGGCTCGGGATCCGGTGGCCCGGTCGTTCGGTTTCGGGATCGGCCTGTTCACCGCGGCAGGCGTTTGCGGCGCCCGAGCGCTGACCGGCACCGATGCGGTCCCGGACGGACTCGAGCGAAACGTTGGTTCTGGGCCGGTCCGGGCCGTCGGCGCATCCAGCGGAAGGAACTGCCGCATCCCTGCGTCCTGATTGTTCAGGGGGCGTCGGAGTCGTGGCGCCTCCGATCAAGACCCGCATCTACCCGGATAGGAGGCAATATGCAGATTCTGCGTGGTTTCGTATTGTTGGGAGCCGTCACGCTCGTGTTCCCGATGGCCCCGGTGACCGCCGAGGAAGAGTTCCCGCTGGCGATCAACGTGCGCCAGATGCACATGGAGACGGCGCTGACCGCCGCGCGCGCGGCGATGGCGGCCTGCCGTGCCGAGGGAATCCAGGTCGGCGTGACCGTGGTCGACCGACGGGGGACCGAACAGGTCGTGCTGCGTGATGTCGTTGCACCCCACCTGACCCTGGCCGTCAGCCGCATGAAAGCCTATACCGCCAACGAAATGAGCGTTGCCACTTCAGTCCTCGAAGAGGATGGCCCCGACAGCCCGCTGGCACATGTTCCCGGGCTGTTTCTGGGAGCCGGTGGCGTGCCGATCGAGGCTGGGGGCGTCTATTACGGTGCGATCGGCGTCAGTGGAGCGAGCACGGGCCTGCAGGACGAGGCCTGCGCCCGGGCCGGCGCCGAGGCCGTGCAGATCGAGCTCGAAATGAGCCTGTAGGCAACACGGTTCCGGAACCCGACGCGGGCGGCAAAGGCGCGCGCGGGTTTCGGCGGCCGCCCAGGCGGTGTCCCGGTGGCCGCGGACTTGCACGGGGCAGGGCCGCATTGACCGTGGCGAGTCGGCGGTCTAGTCTTGAATGCACGGCCCTACAATATGTAGTGCTTTCTCTTTTCGCTTCCCCCCACTGATTGTGGAACCTGGAGGAGTGCAGCTCGCATGCAAGGCAGCAGCCCGTTGCAGACCGCTTCGTCCTTGGCCCCGGAGGTTCCGATGCAGCCCGCGTCCATCGAGATCTGGGATCAGAAATACCGGCTGAAGGCCCAGGACGGCACCCTTTTGGACCGCGATATCGACGGGACCTGGAAACGCGTCGCGCGGGCGCTGGCCGACCTCGAGGCCACCCCGCAATTGCGCGAACACTGGTACGAGCGATTCCTCTGGGCGCTGCGTCAGGGCGCGATCCCCGCCGGGCGGATCATCGCCAATGCCGGTGCGCAGGAGCACAAGCCGGCGACATCGACCATCAACTGCACGGTTTCCGGCAGCATCGACGACTCGATGGACGCCATCCTGCAGAAGCTGCACGAGGCCGGGATGACGTTGAAGGCCGGGTGCGGGATTGGCTATGAATTCAGCACGTTGCGGCCACGCGGTGCCTACGTGTCCGGGGCCGGCGCCTATACTTCCGGGCCGCTGTCGTTCATGGATATCTACGACAAGATGTGTTTCACGATCTCCTCGGCGGGTGGCCGCCGCGGGGCGCAGATGGCGACCTTCGATATCGGGCATCCGGACGTGCTCGACTTCATCCGTGCCAAGCGCGCGCCGGGGGCATTGCGCCAGTTCAACCTGTCGTTGCTGATCACCGCCGATTTCATGGCGGCGGTGCAGAACGACGCCCGCTGGCCGCTTGCCTTCCCGCTGACCGATGTCGAGGCGGCGCAGGGGGTTGTCGACCTCGACGATCCGGAACAGGTGCTGTGGCGGGACTGGCCGGTCACCGAGGGGTACATCACCAATGCAGCCGGGCAGGTCGCCTGCCGCATCTACCGCAGGATTCCGGCGCGCCGGCTGTGGGACGTGATCATGGCGTCCACCTACGACTTCGCCGAGCCGGGGTTCATCCTGATCGACAAGGTCAACGAGATGAACAACAACTGGTGGTGCGAGGAGATCCGCGCGACCAACCCCTGCGTGACGGCGGATACGCGGCTGCATACGCAGCACGGGATGATTCCGATCGGCGATCTGTACGCACGCGGTCTCCCGATCGAGGCGACCGTCGACCGGCGTTCCCTGGGGCTCGGCGCGCGCGGCACGGCCTCGCGTCCGGCCACGCCGGCCTTCATGACCGCGCGCGAGGCCGACGTCTTCCGCGTCGTGACCGAGGACGGCTACGAGATCAAGGCGACCGAGTGGCACGATTTCTATACCCAACGGGGCAAGATCAAGCTGCGCGATCTCCGTCCCGGCGACGAGATCCTCGTGCAGTCAGGGAAGGGACAGTTCGGCCGCGAGGGCAGCGAAAAGCTGGGTGTGCTGCTTGGCCTGATCGCCGGGGACGGCCGTTGCGCGAATCGTGGCAACGGCCAGGAGGCCCCCCAAGTCCACCTTCGGCACGGGGAGCATGCTCTGGCAGAAGAGATCGCCGAGGGAATCCAGGCCCTGATCGCGGGCGTCGCGACTGCGTCCCAGCGGTACCGGGCTCCCGTCGCCGTTCCGGAACGCAATCTCCTGTTTTTCCGCTCGGTGTGGCTTGCGCGCGTGCTGGAGCATCACGGATTTACCCGCGAGGGCAGGCTGCGGGTGCCGGAAGTCATCTGGCGCGGCACGGAGGCCTGCGTGAAGGGCTACCTGCGTGCCCTGTTCCAGGCCAACGGCAGCGCCCACGGTTCGGATGACAGCCAGCGCTGCTCCATCAGGCTGGCCTCGAACCATTCAGGTCTGCTCCGTGACGTGCAGATGCTGCTGGCGAACTTCGGCGTGTTTTCCAGGGTCCGGCTGCGGCGCACGGCCGCCAGCCGCGCCGACCATGAGCTGAGCATCGATGGGGAGTCCGGTGCTGTGTTCATGGACGAGATCGGATTCCTGCTCGACAACAAGGGCGAGCCGCACGGCGCCTGGGCGGCCGGCAGGGTATTCCGAAAGCTGCAGCGTTTCGCCACGAAGGTGAAAGCCATCGACCCTGCGGGACGCGAGGCGGTGTTCGACACGACGCAGCCCGATGGCAATGCCGTAATCTTCAACGGGCTGGTGACCGGGCAGTGCGGCGAACAGCCGCTACCGCCTTATGGCGCCTGCCTGCTCGGATCGATCAACCTGACGCGTTTCGTGGAAGAGCCGTTCAGCGAGCAGGCGCGGTTCGACTGGGAGACCTTCCGCGAGACGGCGGCGGTGTTCACGCGGATGCTCGACAACGTCGTCGAGATCAATGGTCTGCCGCTGCCGCGGCAGCGCGACGAGATTCTGCGCAAGCGCCGCCACGGCATGGGCTACCTCGGACTTGGTTCGGCGCTGACGATGCTGCGCATGAAATACGGGTCCGATGAGTCGCTGCGCTTCACCGAGGAAGTGACGCGGGAGATGGCGCTCGCCGGCTGGCGTGCGGGGCTCGAACTCGCGCGCGAGAAGGGTCCGGCGCCGATCATGGACGAGGTGTTCACGGTTACCGAAAAGATGCTGCGCCAGCGGCCGGAGATGCTGCGGGACGGGGTGAACGCGGGCGATCGGCTGCCGGGGCGGGTGCTGCATGCGCGCTACAGCCGCTACATGCAGCGAATCGCCGAGGTCGACCCGGAACTGGTCGAGCAACTGGCGCAACGCGGCTGCCGCTTCACCCACCACAGTTCGATTGCCCCGACCGGCACGATCTCGCTGTCGCTCGCGAACAACGCAAGCAATGGCATCGAGCCGAGTTTCGCGCACCACTATACGCGCAACGTGATCCGCTCCGGAAAGAAATCCAAGGAGAGGATGGATGTGGTGTCGTTCGAACTGCTGGCCTACCGCGAGCGGGTGAACCCGCGTGCCATGCCGGGTTCCGAGTCCGAGGACGAATGCCTGCCGGACTACTTCGTGACCGCCGACGACATCGCGCCGAAGCAACACGTGGACGTGCAGGCCGCGGCGCAGCGATGGGTCGACTCGTCGATCTCCAAGACGGCCAACGTGCCGACCGACTTCCCGTTCGAGGCGTTCAAGGATATCTACCTCTATGCCTGGCAGCAGGGCCTGAAGGGGTGCACGACCTTCCGCTTCAACCCCGAGGCGTTCCAGGGGGTGCTGGTGAAGGAGAAGGATCTCGCGACGACGGCGTACCGATTCATGCTCGACGACGGGACTTTCGTCGAGGCCAAGGGCAACGAGGAGATCGAGTACGATGGCGAGGTTCATACCGCAGCGAACCTCTACGATGCGCTGAAGGAAGGGTATTACGGCAAGTTCTGACGCGGAGCGAGACGATGGCGATCCGGATCGACAGAAAGATCGTGGGTTACGAAGTGGCGCGCGAGGAGCCGCAGGCGGCGCAGTCGGGGGCGGCTCCTGCGGTGGCCCCGGAGCCGGCGAGCAAGGTCGTGCAGATGCACGAGAAGCTCGAGCGGCCCGAGATGCTGATGGGCTCCACCTACAAGATCAAGACGCCACTGTCCGAGCACGCGCTGTACGTGACCATCAACGATATCGTGCTGAACCCGGGTACCGAGCACGAACTGCGCCGGCCGTTCGAGATTTTCATCAACTCGAAGAACATGGACCACTTCCAGTGGATCGTCGCGCTGACGCGCATCATCTCGGCGGTGTTCCGAAAAGGTGGCGATGTGACCTTCCTGGTCGAGGAGCTGCGTTCGGTCTTCGATCCGCGCGGCGGCTATTTCAAGAAGGGGGGGAAATACATGCCGTCGCTGGTGGCCGAGATCGGCGACGCCATCGAGGGCCACCTGCGCATGATCGGCCTGATCCAGGACGATGGTCTCGATGAACACCAGCGCCGGCACCTGGACGAGAAACGCGCCCAGTTCGAGGCCAGTCGCAACCTGGCGCAGACCGAGACCGACCCTGGCGATCCGTTTCCACCCGGTGCGCAGCTTTGCAGCAAGTGCAACACGCGCGCCGTGGTCTCGATCGACAACTGCATGACTTGCCTCAATTGCGGCGAGAGCAAGTGCGGCTGAACCGGAGCAGGGGTCGCCGTGGCGCGTCGCGAGGCAGATGACTGCCGCGCCCGGGTCGTGCAGAGCGATGGCGACACGGCGTGGCTGATCGCTAGACTGGATCGCGGCGACGGCGCCTGCATTGTTTGAGACCGAGCCGCATCCGGAGAATCCATGATGACGAATCCCGCCCATGCCGATTCCGTTGACCGCCAGCCGGCCATCGACGAACTGGCCCGCATCGCGGTTGCCGGCGAACGGAGGCTGCAGCGGCTCGAGCGGCTGTTCCGCTGGACTGCGCTGCTGTTCGTGACCACTCTGGCGCTGGGATCCTATGCCATGGTGCAGCTGTTCAGTGCCGGGTCGGCCCAGGCCCAGCTCGGCTGGCCTTACGCGGCTCCGCCTCCGGCGCCGGAGGCAATCGCGCCCCCGCTGCGCTCGGAACCGCTCGACGCGCCAGCGCAGCCGGCCGCGCCCGACCTGCACTCGCGGATCCTAGCGCTGCGCGAGCAGCTTGCCGGCGTCGAGGACCATGCGTTCGATTCCGGGCACCTGCTGGCGGTGATCCTGTATGAAATCCGGGAAGTGCTGCATGACACGCGGCTCGCGCTGGAAGTGATGCCGCAAATGGGCGACGACGTCCGGCAGATGCGGGCCGACATGGGGCGCATCGCAGCAACGATGGGCACGATGGACCAGAAGATGACCGGGGTGCCGCTGATGGCCGAAGAGATGCGGCGACTCAACACCAACATCGACATCATGACGACCTCGATCGATTCCACCATGGGGCGCATGGGGCGGATGATGCCGTATTTCTGGTGATCCAATGGCTACGCGATCCTGGAAACCGCGCGGTTGCAGCCGGCTCGCGGTCACCGGTGCCGGCTCGGTCGCGATTGCTGCGGTAATCCTTCATCCCGGCGCCACGGCCGGGGCCGAAGAACCGGACACCCTCGACCCGATCACCGTCACCGTGACCGCGCCGCGATGGGAGATGCCGCTCAGCGATCTCCCGGCCGCGGTGGACCGGATCGATCGGGAGGACGCGACCCGGGCACGCCAGGGATTGCAGCTCGACGAGGCGCTGAACCGTGTCCCCGGCGTGTTCGCGCAGAACCGGTACAATTTTGCGCAGGACCTGCGCTTGTCCATACGCGGATTCGGGGCCCGCGCGCCCTTCGGAATCCGCGGCCTGCGGCTGCTGCAGGACGGAATCCCCGAGACCACCCCGGACGGCCAGTCGCAGGTGGATGCGATCGATCTGCTGAACATCGATTCGATCGAGGTAGTCCGGGGTCCGAACGCGGCACTGTACGGCAATGCCGCCGGCGGCGTGATTGCGATCGGAACGCTCGATGGCAGCGACCCGCGCGGGCATGGCGCAGGCCTGATGGCAGGCAGCCATGGGTTCCGGCGCATCGATGGCGTCAGCGAGGGTGCGGCGCAAGGCGGTTCCTGGTCGCTGACCGGGCATGACCTGCGCTATCCCGGCTACCGTGAGCAGGCCCGTGCAGAGAAGCGCCTGTTGCGGCTGCATGCACAGCATGCGCTGGATGCGGGCGATCTGCGGCTGCACCTGCGCGTGCTTGACGCCCCGCTGACCGAAGATCCGGGTGCGCTGACCCGACCGGAGCTCGACGCCGACCGCCGCGCCGCGGCGCCGCTCGCACGAACGCTCGACAGCCGTCAGTCCGCCGAGCAGGCCACGCTGGGTGCCCAGTGGCGGCAGCGGGCGGGGGTGGGCGAGCTGCGGCTCGGTGCCTTCGTCACGCGCCGGGACTATGCCCAGCAATTGCCGTTCTTCGGCAGCAGCCAGGTTGCCTACGAACGTCGGTTCGAGGGGGTTCATATCGGCTACGAGCGGGATTTCGGTGCCACGCGCGCGCTGCTGGGTTTCGATCTCGAGGGTCAGCGTGACGACCGCACCCGTCACTGCATCAATGCCGCGCTCGAGCCGTCCTGTGCGCCGCCCGGTCAGACCGAAACCGGGCCACTCGCGCTGGACCAACGAGAACGGGCCCGGTCCCGCGGGTGGTTCGTGCAAACCGACACGCTGCTTGGTTCGGACTGGAATCTGGCACTGGGAGCGCGGCACGACCGGATCCGGTTCGGCATCGACGATCACTTGCGTGCCGGTGGCGAGGATCTCTCGGGCAGCCGTGTCTTCGACGAAACCAGCCTCAGCACCGGGCTGGTCTGGCATTGGCGTCCGGGACACCGGGCGTTCGTGAACGCTGCCTCCGCGTTCGAGACGCCCACTTTCACAGAGTTCGCGAACCCGGCCGGAACCGGGGGATTCAACCCTGATCTGGATCCCCAGCAGGCGCGCAACATGGAACTGGGCCTGCGCGGCGACGTTGGGCAGCTCTCGTACGATCTCACGCTGTACAGTGCGCGGGTGCGCGACGAACTGGTGCCGTTCGAGCTGGAAACGGACGACGGGCGTACCTATTACCGCAACGCGGGGCGGACCGCGCGCGACGGGCTCGAAGTCGGGCTGCAGTGGCAGTCGCCGGGCCCATGGAGATTGCGTTCGGCGTTGGCGCTGAACGACTTCCGCTACCGCGAGTTCACCGACGCGGCCGGTGTGGACCAGAGCGGCCATCGGCTGCCCGGGCTGCCCCGGCAGCAGGGGTTCCTCGAGGCCGCTTGGGATAAGGGACCGGCCTTTTTCGCCGCCGACGCGCTGTATACCGGACGCCGCTATGCCGACGACGCGAACCGCGTTCCGGTCGGATCGCAGACGACGGTGAATCTTCGCGCTGGCAGGCACTGGGACCGCGGGGCGTTGCGCGCGGAGGGCGTCCTGGCAGTGAACAACGTGTTCGATGCGCGCAATATCGACAATGTCCGAATCAATGCAGGCTTCGGGCGGTATTTCGAACCTGCGCCTGGGCGTACCCTGCTGGCCGGTCTGCGGGTATACGTCCGGCCCTGAGCCCGCGGCACGGCCTGGTGGGTCAGGATTCCCGCGGCAGCACGCCGGCCGCGTCCAACGCTTCGCGCCACAGCGAGCATTTGCTGTGGTACCCGAGCCGCGCATTGGCGGGGCTGGTGGAAGGCAGGCGCCGCGCCCGGATTCCCAGTGCCTGTACCTCCCGCATCCGGCGCGCGCTCTCGGCACCGTTATGGACGACCATGCGCAGCTCGGGCGCCTGTCGTAGCAGCGTGCCCAGGTCGTTGGGTACCGCGTCGCGTATCGACGAGTCCAGGCTGCCCGGGCGCACGCAGCTCGCGTAGACGTCCCAGAGGCCGATGCGATGTTCGAGCAGGCAGCCGATCCGCTCGGAGTAGTCCCGCTCGTGCAGCGGCGACCCGAGCAGATCGCCGAGGATCCGCCAGAACTGGTTGCGTGGGTGGGCGTAGTACTGGCCGGCCTGCAACGATGCGACACTTGGGAAACTGCCGAGGATCAGCAGCCGCGTGTTGGCCCGCAGCACCGGCGGCAGCGAGGTCAGTACCGGGCCGGCGCCGGATCGTCGCGCTGCGCTGTTACCGGGCATCGCCCGCCGCCGGGCGGCGTTGGCAGTCGCGGCAGACTCCGTGCAGTTCCACGACCTTTCCGGTGATTGCGAACCCCTGGTCTTGTGCCGCGTGTTCCAGTGTCTCGCGCAGGTTTTCGGGTTCCATCTCGTGGATGCGGCCGCAGTCATCGCAGATCATCAGCAGCGTTTCGTGGGCCTCGCCCGGGTGGTCGCAGGCGACGAAACCGTTCAGGCTCTCGATCCGGTGGATGAGACCCTGCTCGAGGAGAAACGCGAGGCTCCGATAAACCGTCGGGGGCTTGATGCTGCGGTCGGCGGAGCTCAGCGCGTGAATCAGGTCGTACGCCTTGATCACCCCGCCGGTCTTCAGGATCTGTTCGAGTACCCGCCTGCGCAGCGAGGTCAGGCGTACACCGCGCTGCGCGCAGACGCGCTCCGCGGTATCCAATGCCTCCAGCGGCTGCGTCGATGCCATCTCGATCTACCCCGATTGTTTCGGAAACGCTGCAAATATACTGGAAACATCGATTCCGCCGTGCATTTTCCGGGGGCAGCAGGATCGCTGGGCGGGATCGGCCCAGGCGTTGATCTGGATCATCTTTCGCAGACGCAGCGCCGGTAGACTCGGTGCCGGTGGGGTGCGCGGGCCGTTGTATCTGCACTGGGATCCGGTGCCATGCCCATGTTCGACATCGGGATGCGTGTGCGGTACCCTCGGTGACACGCGCTTGTAACCCATAAGCTGGCGTCTGGCTGGATTGGAGAGAGCCTTGAAGAAGTTCCGGTCTGAGCGGTTGAAAGACTGCACCGTATGCGTAGTCACCCTGGCGGTGGTGGCGGGTGTGCCGATCATGACCTCGCTGGGCGTGTTGCTGTTCTTCTGATGCCGTCCGCGGACAGCGGCACACGGTGCCGGCTGTCCTTCGCATCTCCCCGCGTCGAGGTCAACCCGGATCCAGCACCGTCGGATCCGTGTGAGCGGCGGGGGAATCGCCACCATCGCTTGCCGGGGCGCTGCCTGCGCCTGCCCAGCGTGCGTCCATATTTGCCGCGCTGGCGCGAGGATTCGAGCGGCCTCCCTTGGCTCCGGTACGTTGGCGGAGCCGCTCGCCGTTTCTCCCGTCTGGTCCGGGTTCGGGCCCGTGATTGCGCGTTCCGCCGTCGCATTGGCCGTGAGATCGACTATAAGGGGGAACTGTTTCCCTTTTCTGCGTGCCTCTGGATGCGATGCTGATACGCTGGCTGATTTCATTCGCGCTGCTCGTGCTTCCGCTCGTCGGCTGTGGTGCCCCTGCTGTCGACGACATCGAGACCGGCGATCTCGATGCTTTGCTCGAACGCGGCAGCCTTCGGGTGGTCGTTCCCGGAACCGCGCTCGGAGAGCCGTCGTTGCCCCGCCAGGGGTCGCCGATGGCGCAGCAGAGAGAGCTGGCCGAATCGTTTGCCGCATCCCTCGGGCTGGATCTGGAACTGGTTCCGGTATTCCGTCTCGGCGAGATGCTGCCGCTGCTCGAGCAGGGCCGCGCCGATCTGGTCGCGGCGAATCTGACCGTGACCGCAAGCCGCCAGGAGCGGGTCGATTTCTCGCTGCCGATCGATCACGTATACGAGACCGTGCTGGTGTCCGCCGCCGACGACAGCATTGAATCGATCGAGGATCTGCAGGGGCGCCGCATCATGGCCGATCCTGCGACCTCGTTCTGGGAAACGTTGTCCGCGCTGCGCGAGGAGTATCCCGATCTGCACCTGCTCCCCACCCCGGATCACCTCGACGACGAAGCGCCGCTCGACATGATTGCGGCCGGAGACATCGACGCGACGGTTCGAGACAGCAATATCGCGGAGATGTATCTCGGGTACCGCAGCGACCTGCGCCAGGCGTTCGCGCTGGGCGAGCGGCAGGCGATTGCCTGGGCCGTGCGCCGAGGCACGCCCGACCTGCTGGCCGCGCTGAACCGCTTTCTGACCACCGAGCAGCTGACGCGCCCGCGCGAGGCGCAGTACCTTGGGGATCTGCCCGAACTGAAGGAACGCCGGGTGTTGCGAATCCTTCTGCCGAATACCGCGGCCTCGTACTTCCTCTGGCGGGGCGAACTGGTCGGTTTCGAATACGAGATGGCCAAGCGGTTCGCGGAGCAGCAGGGCATGCGTCTGGAGGTCGTGGTGCCGCCCCGGCCGGAGCTGGTCTTCGAATGGCTGGAGACCGGGCGTGCCGACATCGCCGGGGGCTTCCTCGAGATCAGCGACCTCGACGAGTCACGCCCGGTCTCCTACACCCGGCCCTGGCATTTCGCCCAGCCCTACCTGGTCAGCCGGGCCGGGGCCGGTGAACTCGACGACTGGGATGCGCTGCATGGCAGTACCGTTGCTGCAGCCGCCGACAGCCAGCTCTGGGCCGAACTGAGTCCGCTTGCCGTGGAGCACGGGGTTACGCTGGTGCCGCTGTCCATCGTGGGCGATGCAGAAGAGGTGATCCTGCGGCTGGTGGCGGGCGAGTTCGACTATGCAGTGCTCGAGGAACACCTGCTCGCGGTGGAACTGGCGCAGCGTGACGACATCCTGAAGCAGTTTCCCGTTGGAGAACCGATCGAGCATGCCTGGGCCGTGCGCCTGACCGATCAGGCGCTGCGCGAGGCGCTGAACGAGTTTTTCCGGGTCGAGTATCGCGGCAAGATCTACAACATCCTCTACCGGCGCTATTTCCAGGATGAGCGGAATATCCGGCGCCACCAGGACGAGCGCGTACGCGGCGTCGGGCAGCTCTCGCCCTGGGACGACCTGGTACGCGAACACGCGGCGCCATTCGATTTCGACTGGCGGTTGATCATTGCCCAGATGTACCAGGAAAGCCGTTTCGACGCGCAGGCCCGTTCGCCCTATGGGGCGACTGGCCTGATGCAGCTGATGCCGCGCACCGCGGCTGAACTGGGGGTGCGGGATCTGACCGACCCTGAAGCCAACGTTCGCGGCGGAATCCAGTATTTGCACAACATGCGCGAGCGCGTGTCCGGTGATCTGTCGGTCGCCGATCGTGTCTGGTTCGCGCTGGCTGCCTACAATGCCGGTCTCGGCCATGTGATCGACGCGCGCCGGCTGGCCGCACAGAAGGGCTGGGACCGGGACCGCTGGTTCGACAACGTCGAGAATGCGATGCTGCTGCTGTCGCAGCGGCGCTACTTCTCGCAGGCCCGTCATGGCTACGTGCGCGGCAGTGAACCGGTCGCCTACGTCGATCGCATCAGCGCACGCTACAAGGCATACGTGCAGTTGACCGAAGAACAGCTGGTGCAAATCCCCGAGTCCGTGACCGGCGAGGCCGACCAGCCTCCCGGCCGCTTGGCACCGCTTCCGAATTGAACATCCTCCAAGGAGACAGGACATGAGTTGGGTAATCGACCTCGCCGAACTGACCATGGGTGACGTCGCCCAGGTGGGCGGCAAGAACGCCTCGCTGGGCGAGCTTTTGGGCAACCTCGCCGAGGCGGGGGTCCAGGTGCCCGGAGGCTTCGCGACGACCGCGGACGCCTTCCGGGCCCACTTGGCGCAGAACGGCCTGGATCAGCGCATTCGGGACCGTCTCGACGGCCTGGACATCGACGACATCCAGGCGCTGCAGTCGGCGGGCCGGGAAGTGCGCGACTGGATCGAGCAGACGCCGCTGCTGCCGGAACTCGAGGCCCAGGTCCGCGAACACTATGCGCGTCTGGGTGAGGACGTGCCGGTCGCGGTGCGATCCTCCGCAACCGCGGAGGACCTGCCCGAGGCCTCGTTCGCCGGTCAGCAGGAGACCTACCTGAACGTCCGCGGCATCGATGCGGTGCTGCGCGCGCTGCGCCAGGTCTTCGCGAGTCTCTACAACGACCGCGCGATCGCCTACCGCGAGCACCAGGGCTTCGCGCACGACGAGGTGGCATTGTCGGCCGGCGTGCAGCGCATGGTGCGTTCCGACATCGGCTGCAGTGGCGTGGTGTTCACGCTGGATACCGAGACCGGTTTCCGCGACGCGGTGTTCATCACCGGTGCCTGGGGGCTCGGCGAGACGGTGGTGCAGGGTGCGGTGAATCCCGATGAATACCAGCTGTACAAGCCGGCACTGCGTTCGGGCAAGCATGCGATCATCGGCCGGACGCTGGGCAGCAAGGCAATCCGCATGGTGCTCACCGACAGCGGCGGCACGCGCGTCGAGGACACGCCGGAGGAACTGCGTACCCGCTTCTGCCTGAGCGACGAGCAGGCGCAGACGCTCGGCCGGTACGCGGTGGCGATCGAGGATCACTACGGGCGCCCGATGGACATCGAATGGGCCGAGGACGGCGAGACCGGGGAACTGATGATCGTGCAGGCTCGGCCCGAGACGGTCGAAAGTCGCGTCGACGTCGGTGTCAGTGAGAGCTACCGCCTCGCAGCGCACGACAGCGAGCCGGTGGTGGTGGGCCGCGCGATCGGCGCGCGGATCGGCGCCGGGCGCATTCGCGTCGTCGAATCCCCCGACGCCATGCACGCGGTCGAACCGGGTGACATTCTGGTCGCAGACATGACCGACCCGGATTGGGAGCCGATCATGAAGCGCGCCTCTGCGATCGTGACCAACCGCGGGGGGCGCACCTGTCACGCCGCAATCATCGCGCGCGAAATGGGCATTCCCGCGGTCGTCGGCTGCGGCAACGCCACCGAGGCGCTGACCGATGGCATGGAGGCCACCGTGTCCTGCGCCGAGGGCGACGACGGCTACGTCTACCAGGAGCGGATCCCATTCGAGGTGCAGCGCACCTCCGCCGGCGATCTGCCGCCGCTGCCGGTCAAGCTGATGCTGAACGTCGCGAACCCGGGACGTGCCTACGCGTTCTCGCGCCTTCCCCACGCCGGTATCGGGCTGGCACGGCTCGAATTCATCATCAACAGCCACATCGGCATCCATCCGCTGGCCCTGCTCGACTATCCCAAGGTGCCGGAGGACGTGCGGGCCGAGATCGCGACACGCATCGCCGGATTCGAAAATCCCGAAGACTTCTTCGTGCGCCGCCTCAGCGAAGGCATCGGCACGCTCGCGGCCGCCTTCGCGCCGCACCCGGTGATCGTCCGGCTGTCGGATTTTAAGAGCAACGAATACGCGCACCTGCTCGGCGGTCGCGCCTACGAACCCGACGAAGAGAACCCCATGCTGGGATTCCGGGGCGCGTCCCGGTACCTTGCCGACTCGTTCCGGCCCGCGTTCTCGATGGAGTGCCGCGCGCTCAAGCGCGTGCGCGAGGACATGGGGCTCGACAACGTGCAGGTGATGGTGCCGTTCGTGCGCACGCTGGACGAGGCGCGCGGCGTGCTGTCGGTGCTGGAAGAGGAAGGCCTCAAGCGCGGCGAAAACGGGCTCAAGGTGGTCATGATGTGCGAGATCCCCTCGAATGCCCTGTTGGCCGACCGCTTCCTCGATCTGTTCGACGGTTTCTCCATCGGTTCCAACGACCTCACCCAGCTGACGTTGGGTCTGGACCGCGACTCGGCACTGGTGGCCGGGGGCTTCGACGAGCGGGACGACGCCGTGAAGGCGCTGCTGTCGATGGCCATCCGTACCGCACGCGAGCAGGGCAAGTACGTCGGCATCTGCGGCCAGGGTCCGTCGGACCACATGGACCTGGCCGAGTGGCTGGTCGCGGAGGGCATTGAGAGCATGTCGCTGAATCCGGACTCGCTGATTCCAACCTGGGAGCGGCTGGCCGAAGTCGTCGCGAGTGGTTGACGCCGTGCAACCCCAGATCTACCTGCTCTCCGACGGGACCGGGATTACCGCGGAGACATTGGCCAGGACCCTGATCACCCAGTTTGAAGGCCTGCATCCCGGCTGGCACCTGCGCCCGTTCGTGCGCGGACCGCAACAGCTCGACGAGCTGTTCGAACGGATGCGCGCGGGGCCTCAGCCGGCCTTGGCTGTGGCCACGTTTGCGGATGCCGAGCTGCGCCAGCAGCTCAGGCAGTGCCCGATCCCGGTACTGGACATCTTCTCGGATCACCTCGAACAGCTCGAGCAGGTGTTCGGGCGCAAGGCCGAGTCGGTGTCCGGTCGGGCGCATGGCATCGGCGACATCGCGCGCTACGATCGGCGCATCGAGGCGCTGAACTTCACCCTCGCGCACGACGATGGCCTGGCCACCGGCGACGTTGGGCACGCCGAGGTGGTCCTGATGGGTGTGTCGCGATCCGGCAAGACGCCGACCTGCCTCTATCTGGCGATGAACTACGGGATGTTTGCGGCCAATTATCCGCTGATTCCCGAGGATCTGCGTGGGGACACCCGGCTTCCCGGGTCGCTGCGCGGGTTGCGCAATCGCCTGCTGGGGCTGGTGATCTCCCCCGAGCGGCTGGCCGACATCCGGGAAGGGCGGCGGCCTGGAAGTCGCTACGCGAGCCTGCCGCAGTGCCGGGCCGAGTGCCTCGCGATCGACGAATTCCTGTTCCGCGAGCGCATCCCGCGGCTCGACGTCACGCATCTTTCGGTCGAGGAAATCGCCACACGCGTCCGCGCCGAGCTCGCCTGATCCGGGTGCATCCGGCCCGGAACCGGGGTTGGGAGGCTCGCTATTGCGCGTGCTCCGCAAATCGGAACGGGCCGCCTTCGCGGACCAGCGCCGCGTCGGCATTGACTTCGCTCATGTCGTTCACGATCACCGCGACCCGGCGACCCTCGCGATTGTTCAGAATGTGGTTGAGTACCGTGGTCTTGCCGGCGCCGAGGAAACCGGAGAGCACGGTCACCGGCAGGCGATGGTCGTCATTCATTCGATAACACCTCTCTTGAGAAACAAACGGCCGCCCGGGCGTGAAATCCGTCGGTTACCGGAGCTCCAGCGTGCCGCACCGCAGTCCCGTTTCTCCGTGAACGCCTGCACCGGTTTGGGGCCGGGGTTGGGAAGCTGAATACAATGTGCGTGGAATACCGAGCCAACCAGGCAGACGCGACTCGTCAGTCTTCCCAGATCGCGTAGAGCGACAGCATTACCCGTGGCGCACCGGGCAGGATCGGCCGGCAGCCAGCCCGCGCGCCGCGGCCTGGAGGTATTCGGTAATCGTCGGGACCGGTGTGCGATCGAACCATGCGATCTGCACGCCGGGCTCGAAGATCCGGACCAGCGCACCCAACGAGCTGCCGATGGCGGTATGCGGGGCATCCGCATCCGCATTCCAAAGCCTTAATCCAGCAGACAAGGCTCCACCTCCGTTCACGGCTGGCGCCACCTAAACGTTATGTTATAGCATCGCCCGTCGTGAGCGAAGCTTCAAGGGCTCGTTCGTCCACTCGACCCCAAACCACGGAGAAGAAACCATGCAAACCCGCAGAATCATCCGCCGCACAGGGGCCGGGCTGCTTTCCGCCGCCTTGCTGTTTCCCACCTTGGCCGCCAGTCAGTGGCAGATGGGAGACGACGACCTGGGCGTCAGCGTCTCGGTGATTCTCGAAGGCGTGTACTTCAACACGGTCACCGAAGGCAACGAGGATCCGGCTGGCTTCGGCGGCGGCCACCATCACGGGCATGGTCATGGGCATGGCCATGGTCACGGACACAGCCACGGGTTCGACGAGGGATTCAACCTCGGACACTCGGAGCTCGTCTTCGAAGCCCGTCTCGGCGACCTGCTCGACGGCACGCTGATGATCGGCTTTGACGACGACCACATCGAAGTGGAGGAGGCCTATCTCACCACGCGCGCGCTGCCCGCGGGCCTGCAGATCAAGGCCGGGAAATTCCTCTCCGACATCGGATACATCAACAGCCGGCATCCGCACGACTGGGACTTCGTCGATCGGCCGTTGGTGAACGAATACTTGTTCGGCGACCACGGACTGCAGGAAACCGGAGTGCAGGCGACCTGGCTCGCCCCGACCGAGAGCTATACCCTGTTCGGAGTCGAACTCCTCCAGGGCACCAACGAGAACATCGCCAACTACGAGGGGCGGCAATCCGCGCTGAACGGCCAGAACCGCATTCTCAGCGATGCCTCGGGTCCGCGCCTGATCACCGCCTTCGCCAAGTTCGGGCCGGATCTCGGACCCGACCAGGCGCTGCAACTCGGCGTATCGGGCGGCTACGCAAGAACCTTCCAGAAGACCGACGAACACTCGACTCGCTTCGAGGACTGGGACGGCTCGGCCTGGTTCGCCGGATTGGACGCCGTGTACAAGTACGAGTCGGGGCGCGCGTACGGTCACGGCAACTGGCGCCTGCAGGGCGAATACTTCTACCGGGAAATCGACGTCGACCGGCGCGATGTGAATTTCGCGGATGATGCCCGCGGTCCAGTCGGCCATGTCCGCAACGAGCAATCGTTCAAGAACAAGCAGGACGGCATCTATCTGCAGGGCGTCTACGGGTTCGCGCCCCGCTGGGAGGCGGGCCTGCGCCTCGAAGCCCTGGGCCTGACCAACGAACTCGGCCGCGGGAGCGGCACCAAGGAAGACACGTCCTATCGCCACGGCGCGCAGCTCACGTTCCGCCCGACCGAGCCGGTGTTCCTGCGTGCCCAGCTGAACCAGACCGACTTCGCCGGCGATCACGGACGTGACCGGGGTCTCGAGTTCCTGTTCCAGGTCAACGTCGCCCTTGGCGCACACGGCGCCCACCGTTTTTGACGGACGCCAACTCCAGGCCGGCCGGGCGGACCCCACGCCCGGCCGTGCTTCCAGGGAACGGCGGTCCAGCGGTTCCCCGATTTTTGCAAGGAGTCCCTTATGCAACCTACATTCTGGATTCGCTCGTCATCGAGATTCGCCCGATGGCTTGCCATCGCCACTCTTCTACTTTTAGTCTCGTTTTCCCACCCGGCGGCGGGAGAACTCAACGTGGTCGCGACCACATCGAGCCTCGGCGCCCTCGCACGCGAAATCGGCGGCGATCACGTTTCGGTGCGCGTATTGGCGCCGCCCGACCGCGACGCGCACTACCTGGACGCACGACCGTCGTTCATGGCGGCACTCCGTCGCGCCGACCTGCTGCTGGAAATGGGCGCAGGCCTGGAGGAAGGCTGGCTGCCCGCCGCGGCGCGCGGGGCCGCGAACCCGGCGATCAACATCGGGCGTCCGGGCCGGTTCATTGCGGCGGAGTTCCTGCATCTACGCCGCTCCGTCACCATGGACGAACCCGGGATGGGTCATGTGCATGCCGAGGGCAATCCGCATTTCAACAGCGACCCGCTGCGCATGGCCGAGGTCGCGGTCGCGCTCGGCGAGCGCCTGGGCCAATTGAAGCCCGAGCGGGCCGAGGACTTCGACACCCGCGCCCGACAAACCGCCGACCGGCTCAGGCAGCACGCGGGAGAACTGGCCGCACAACTGCAGGAGCGGCGCATCGTCGTCTACCACGAAGACCTGGACTACCTGGAGGAGTGGCTGCCGGTCACCGTCGTCGGCTATCTCGAGCCGAGTCCGGGAGTGCCACCGACCGCGCGGCACCTGCAACGGCTGGTCGACGAACTGCAGAACACCGAGGGAGTCGTGCTGCATGCCGGCTTCCAGCCCGACCGCGGCGCGCGGTTCCTGGAACGCCATCTCGGCTGGCCGCGCGCCGCCGTACCCCTGGACCCGCCGGCCGACGCCGCGCTGGACGGTTATCTCGAACTGATGTCGACCTGGGTGGGCGCCTTGCAGTCGCAGTGATCGCGGACCGTCCCTCAATGGCATCTCCTGAAACGCTGGTCGAATTCCGCGCCGCCTGGATCGGTTTCGATCAGCCGGTGCTGGGTCCGCTGGACGTCCGTATCCCGGCCGGCGCGCGTTGGGCACTGACCGGTCCGAACGGGTCGGGCAAGTCGCTGTTGCTGCGCGCGCTGGTCGGTCAGGCCTCGCTCCACGCGGGCTCGGTCCGGCTCGCGCCCGCCACACGCACCACGCTGCTGGCGCAGGATCATCCGCGGCGGCATCCCTGGCCGCTCTCCGGGTTCGACTGGTTCGATGCGATGAACACCACACCGCCGGAGCGGCCACGGATTCGTGTCCTGCTGCCACGGCGGCTGGATCGGCTGAGCGGTGGGCAATGGCAACTGCTGCGCCTGGCGTCCGCGCTGGCAACCCCGGTTGCAGTTGACCCTCCCGCAGGCGACGATGCACCGCGGTTGGTCCTGCTGGACGAACCTGCGAACCACCTCGACACCGAGGTCCGCCAGGATGCGGTGGAACTCATCCGCGCCGTCCCCGACGGGACCACCCTGGTGATCACCAGTCACGATCCGGCGTTCCTGTCCGAACTCGGGCTGGAGGTCCGTCCGCTGGCCACCCTGCTCCAGCGCTGAACCATGCTTGAACTCCTGGCACTACCCTTCTCCTCGGGCATCCTGATTACCGCCGTCCTCGCCCTCGCCGGTGCGGGTCTGTTCCTGCACGGTTCGGTCTGGCAGGCGCTCGCAGTGAGCCAGTGGGCCGCTGCGGGTGGCGTACTGGCATCGGTATTCGCGCTGCCGGTACTTCCGGTGGCTATTGCCGTCGCCGGTGCCGCGATGGCCGTGATCAGCCGAACGCGCGATGCCGAACGTCTGCCACTGGCCGCGTTCCTCGCCGGACTCGCGCTGGTAACACTGCTGGCTGCCAACTTCGCTCAGGCCAGTCTGGCCGCGGCATCGTGGGCCGAAGGCCAGTTGTACTTCGTCGGGCCGACCGAATTCCGCGCGATCGCCGTCGCCGCACTGGCCAGCCTGATATTTTGGCCGGTCCTGCTGAAGCTCTGGCTGCACCACCAGTTGTTTCCCGACGTTCCCGCCCATTCCGGTCCGGCACGCTGGCACCGTGTGCTCGGGGCCGCCTGGCTGCTCGGCGCGATCGTCCTCGGCAGCATGGCGCTCGGCGTTCCGGCGGCGCTGGCGACGCTGCTGTTGCCCGCATGGGGCGCCAGTTTCCTCGCGCGCGACGCCAGGGGCCTGCTCGGCTGGTCACTCGGCCTTGCTCTCGCGGGGTTTCTGCTCGCGTGGAGCGCGAGCCTTGCGCTCGATCAACCGTTCGCGCCGGTGCTGGTACTCGTGCACCTCGTCCTCGCGCTGCTCGCCCACGGACTCACCGCAGGCGCACGGAGCCGGCATTCTCCAACCGCCTCGACGAGCCGAAAGGCCTCGCGCTGACGGTTCCACCAAAGAGGTGCGACTCACCACTGATGTACTGCCGTGCCGGAGCCCGCAGGCGATAGCCATCGAACTCAGCCAATTGCCGGCTGATCCAGCGGGCGCGTTTCCGCACACGCTCGGCGATCACAGATGGTGAACAACCCATCGGGGCACACACCAGCACGCGGCTGTCCGGATGAACTTCGATGGACAGAGTCTTTCGGGATTCCAGGAAACACACCTCGTAGCGGATGGTGTCGCGACCATACGTCAAGCTCCCGACCATGTGCTTCATCCCGCGATGCGGTGGCGGGCCAACTGCATCGTCTTGTCGATGATCCCGTGCATCTCGTCGGTCGAGAGCGCGATACCCCGCGCGCTTGGTCTTGACGGGGGTCGGGGTCGCAGGCCCTTAAACAGAAAGGGAAGCGCCAGCCGTCAGGGTGGCCGGAATTTCTGGCGCGAGGGATCGTTACCGGATGGCCGAGACGGTTATGCGGCTCCGTGAGCGAGGCAGCAGGCGGCGCGAGTAGAGCCTCGTCCGGCAATGCCGGACGAGAAACTCTCAGTCGGTGTGGAGAATGTCGCACCGTACCTCGAACCGCTTCCTTTCATTCTCCTGCGGCAGAAAGCTTGCCTGAATCGGCGGGGGCACAGGAATGAAGATACGGTTTTTCATTACGATGGTGCATGTCTCGAACGAGCCCCCACCCGAGATATCGCTAATCAGGTTTTGCGTTTGCAAATCGTAGTAGAGCCCAAAATCGCCGGAATGGTGCTCGAATATGAACAGCGCTTTCTGGCCTCCCCAGACAACCGAAGTGCTGTGAGGCTGTAAGAAAAAGTCACCCTTCTCTTCTTGGATGCGGCTCGTTATGGCGAGAAAGCAGCGATAGCCCTTGAGTGGAGGCTCACCGTCCTCGATGGTCAGCAGCTTCTTGTCCGTGTTCATATCCAGCCGCTGAATCGGGGGCAGCGCGCCATGCTGTGGTCCGTCAAGATGCTCCGTCGCCGCCGCATTGTTGATGACATCCGGAACAACGTCGCGCACGGCTCCAGCCGCGGATCGGTCGAGAACCTGATAGCTTCGCTGGGCTACCCTGGTGGAGCGCTCTGTCGCCTGTTGGAATGTCAGTTTTCCCCCGAGATAGTCGGTCCATAGAGACGTCAGGCTTTCCAGATCGTTCGTCTCGTACTCGAAAACCTCGCGGGTCCGATGAATGGATTTGAGAAATGCCTCCGCGCCTTGGCGGGTGGCGCTTGGCACAAGGTCGGAAACCCGTGGGAAAACCATGTTTCGCACGAAATCCTTGGCCATGTGGCCGAACGCACTGTACTCCCTGTCGTATAACTCCAGTAGCAGGCGGACGGTTGTTCCCTGAGGATCAAGGAATAGCTCGATCGGCGGCTCTTGACTGGTGACAAGGACGGGCAGGCCGTGCGAGATCGTGCCATAACGGACCTGTGCTTCGAGAAAATAATCACCCGATAAGATTGATCCAACCCTGAAGGCGAGCGCCTTCTGGGCAATGCTGATCTCACTCTCGGGCGATATTACCAAAACCTTCGGATCATCGGACAGCTCCTCGATCTTACAAAAGTGTCGCAAATAGCTGATCTCGCAGTCGCGGCGTGGCGAGACCTTTGTCAACAAAATGATCGGCTTGTCCTCCGATGCGTGCTTGACGGTCGCGCTGTCCGTACCGGAATAGACGAGCACCGGCGACTTCTCCGAGCGCGCGCGGACTTCGCTAAGCGAGACGCTGTCGCCGGGCTCAATACGGACCCTAAGATGGCCGCACAAGTCGTACCGGCGCTTCCTTGCCGCCCACGCAACGAAGAATGAGTTGGCGTTGCTTTCCGGGCGGTTTGCAAGCTGCAGAGATATGAACTCGTCTACGTGCGTAAGGAGGCTTTGGAGAAGCTGCAGACTCTCGGTGGTAAGCGCTTCGCGCCCGGCCGTCGGCTGCAAGAAGAGGAAATCCGCAACCCCTCCGAGACGATACGCCGAAGCAACGCTCGCCGTTGCGAGACCAAAACCGCTTCGGAACGTGCGCAGGCTGCCTTCTCCCTGCCGGAGCACCATCCGCCCCGGAAGCCTCTGGAAGCCCGATTCGATGTTTTGCAAGTCGATCCGAACCTCGCCACTCAGAGCACCGGTGAGTTCGACGTTTGCCTTAAAACCGCCTCCTAGATCGACGCCGTTCTGCTCCCAGGTCCATGTGGCTTTCAGGCTGGGAACGGACTCTTGGATAAGCTGCCCGCTCACATTCCTCCCGTTAATCTCCACCTGGATGGGGAGGTATGCAACAAACTGTCCTATGTAGGTTTCCGCTTCCGCGACATCGATCAGCTTATCTGGCTGCATTATCGCGGTGACCGTGGTGCCGGGGCTTCCCGTTGCGGGAAGCGTATCGAACGAGATGCAGTCCTCGGTCACGGAGAGCGTTGAGCGCGCCGCCTTGCACAGCGTCCGCTCCGCTGTGCGGCCGCTCTCAGTCTCCACCGTCAGTTCCTCGGCCAAGCCGAAGTTCGCCATAGCGCCGATGCCGAAGGTCCCCACAACCCCGGCCGCGCGAGCCTCAGGCGTATTCTTGCTACTGGACCCCGCGCGCCAGAAATGTTGACGCAAATCCTCCCGCGACATGCCAATGCCATTATCGGACACCACGACGCGTCTGGGCTCGATGATCACGTTAATGCAAGGCGTGAACGCCGGGGCCAGATGCCTGCGGAGCAAAAGCGCATCGAAGGAATTTTGTACGTTCTCACGCAACAGGGCGAAGGGCGTCGGGTAAATCTGAGCCGCGAGAACTTCGATCATGCGGCTGATCTCTACGGCAAATGGAATTTTCTCTGACGCTTCGCTCATTTCTTCATAGCCTTCTGTGCTTTGATCCGCCTGCGCAACTCCGAAGCCATCGCCTCCGGGAATTGTAGATGAGCCGCAAACCGGTCCAGGGCATCTGCCGCACTCTCCTGGTCGCCTGATCGGTCAAAAGCCTCAACACGCTGTATCAGCTCCTGAATGCTCGCGGGTGGGTCGGTGACCTTGATTATGACGCCCCAGTCCTGCGCATCCGAAGCGGCAGTTAAGAGAAGCTCTCGCTGATAGCTGCCCGTTGGAAGGGGCATGTCTTTTAGAAGATCTATCGCCCGTGGCGGATCGCCAGTCTTTGCCGCCGCCTCGGCTTTCTCTATCGCCTGCCGGGTACGCGCTGCATCGGCATCGACACTGACCCCAGCGGCGTTGTTCGGCCGCTTCCAGTCAAGATCGGCGAAGCTTGTGCCGCCAAACTCCATCAGATGGCCTCGCGAAAATAAGTTCGCGACAGTCATGGCGCGCACATGGATGCGCGCACTTTGGAAATCTGGAGCAATTTCGATGACGTTGTACTGACGATGAACTCCCGTGGGTAGCTCGTATGCCCCGGCGCAGAGGGAACCAGCGCTAACGACCGCCATACGTTCGCGGTCAGGAAGCCATACCTGGTGCGGCGTGATCTGCGCCTTGTGCTGGTGGCCGTAAAGCCCGAGACGGAACTCCCTGCCGATCATTCCCCGGACGATGTCCACGTCCATGTAATCCGTACGGTAAGGCGGGCCTTCGATGCTGTGATGCCAGACAGCGATCCGAAGGTTGAACGGCATTCCTATATCGTTGAGTTCGAGATGGCTCCGGGCAACGACTTCCTTCCGGATCAGTCCGTGGAAAGCGAAGCAATCATTGCCGTGACAGGAATTGAAGGCTGCAAGCCCTATCCGACCGTCGCAAAGGCTAAACAGATTGGCGTCAGCATTCGGCATGACCTTGAGCAGACCGGGAACGCCCGCATAGAACCTCTCGCAGAACGTCCAGAACGCCTCTAGCCGCCGGGCATACAAAGCGGGATCAGCGATGCGGTACAGCGTTAACGTTTTCCAGTCCCAGCGGTACTTGGAATCCTCCGCGTAAATAAACGCAGCAAGGTTTGACGGAAAGTCCTTCCGCTCGACCGGCTCAAGCGCAGCGAACGCGGTATTCCAGTCGATGTCATGGTTGCCGGGAATGAGGATCAGCCTTGAGCGGTCGCCGTTCAAAAATCGGCGTACCAGTTCGTCCAGAAATTCTTCCGCCGTAGAATACTGCCGGGCGAGTTCGGCTTCATAGTCGGCAGTATTGAGCGGAACGCCCTGAATGAGGTCGCCGCTAACGACTACGGCTTCCGGGACAGGGACAGCCGGATCCTCGTGGATGTAGCGATCACGGTCGCCGACAAGTGCTGAGATAAGCTCATCATTCGTGATCGGATCACGAGGCGACCGATGAAGATCAGATATGTGAAGTATGGAAAAGGGCTTCATGCGAGCTTCGCCTAAATAAATAAACGGTAGTCGTATGAGGAAGCCCCGAAGCGCTGAAGCAGGGAGCCGATGCGGGCAATTTCGCCGGAGGACTGAAGGGTCGCCGGAAATTTGGTATAGAGGCCGAACGTGTTCCAGTTCATTTTGGAAAGGCCGAGTATCTCCCCCGCTAACTGGTCGAGCGCCGTTGCCCCGGCGTGCCGCCGCAGCGTGAGCGGCGCGGGAATCCGCCTCTTGCCTTGAAAATACTTGAGGCTCGGATTAACGGCGGCGGTCGCGCCGTGGACCCACAGCAAGGCCGTGAAGTCGTCTAGCTTCATGACGGTGCCGCGTCGCACCGGGTAATTGTCTTCGTCGATGGTGCCATCACGGCCCGGCATCGACGCGACGTAGCGCAGGGCGTGATCTTCGACAATTTCTAGCATGTCGATGGCGGCGACGCCGCCGAGGCCGTCGCGCAAGCCTTCGCGCTCGTCCCTCAAGAACGGCGTGCGCTTGTGTAGCACGACGCGCCGGGGGAGCTTCATGCGCGTATCGAAGAAGAGCTGCCGGATTGTCTCTCCGGCGCGCCGCGCATCATCCCGCGACATGAAGGGGTTCTTGCCCCGCATGATCGGGTTCTCGACCTTGCTGAGCCGGTATTGCAGGCCCTCGCCGCGCGCGCTGTAGATGTGGCTGCAACCCAGGACGACGTGATTGCCCTTTGCGGCGTTGCGGTCGATGCTGAAGCCAAGCCCGACATAGGCCGCGTCTTCGTCAAGGCCGCTCAGGACCCAGGGGGTGCGTATCCCTTTGACATAGAGGGCAAGCGAGAGCCACCACCACACCCGGCACTGCTGGGTATCCGAGAGCGTATCTTCGGTCAGGAACTGCGTCGCGACCCCGCGCTGGACAGCGTAGGCCTTCACGAAATCATGCACGTCGAAGCGCTCGTGCTCGTCCCGGTAGCCGCGCAGATGATCCCAGCGGCGCGGGAAGAAAGCGAGCACGACATGCGGTGCATAGGAGGAACGCAGCGCCTCAATAGCGCCGGTGATATGCTGCGCGACGGACAGCGGCCCCTGCCCCGTGTGCCCGCCGGTGTTGGACGGCTCGGCGCAGAGAGCCCAGCCCAGCGCGCCGGGCTCGGGAATCTCGATGGGCAGGCCGTAGGCCTGCTGGAACCCCGGAAAGTCAACAAGGTAATCGCGCTCTGAATCGGCGGGACGATGCCCCTGATTGGCCTTCTGAAGGTAGCCGCGCACCAGCCGGGCTTCGGAGCGCGGACAGATGACGCCGACGCGCAGCGACGGAGCAAGCCCCTTGAGCGTGAGCGGGTAATCAAAAGGACGGTTCGCCGCGAGGCCGCGCACGGGATGCGTGTCGGTGTTCGTCCCTGTTCCCTGCTTGTCGCAGAACAGAAGCGTCGGCTCCGCCAGCTGAAGCCCCTTGTACTTGATGAGGGATTGCAGGTTCTGCGTGATGTTGGCTGAAGGGCCGCCGTGCGGCAGGCCGATCTGCGCGAAGACCGGCGCACGTCGGGCGCGAAACTTGAAGCTCGATCCCGCGTCAGTCGGGAACTCGAAAGAGCACGGCTTGTCTTTGGGAAAAAGTAAGCGGCGCCATTTATTCATGGCAGTGTTGAACGGTTTGTTGTGCTGGTAGCCGAGAATTCTAAGCTTCACGGGTCCGGCAACCTCATAGGGCACTTCCGCTCCGCTCTGGTCTAGAACCCTGATTGACGGCTTGAGGACGACGTACTGCGTACCGCCGACGCGGCGCAGGAAAATGATAACGGATTCATGCGCATGACACTGAACATTGTCCTGCCGCACCCTCTTGAGCGGCGCTTTCAGCCAAAGCTCGGACTGGCCGTCCGTCTCGACCCCGGCGGCATTCGCCATAGAGCGCACGAGAGCCTCGCGCATCAGACCGACAATTGCGCCGTCCTCGTAGCGCAGCTCGTAGGGCGTGACCGGCGTTCTCTCTACCGGCCCCTTGATGTTTTCGCCGAAGCAATCCTTGATATCGTCCACCGTGCCTAGAGCGAGGATCTTCCCCTTGAAGGGCACGGCGACGACCGGGCGCGCGCCGGTCTGCTCCCGTACCCATGACCAGACTTTCTCTGACGGCCAAGCCTTGAGGTCGAACGAAAGCACCTCCGCCGGGCAATCGATCTCGAAGGCGTTACTCTTGATGAGGGTATTCGCGCGATGCTCCGCCACCTGAAACGGCTGGCGAGCGAGAAGATCGTTGGGGGCAAGCGCGGCAACGTCCTTGCGCGCGGCCTCGCGCCGCTCACCCTCAAGGCAATAGAGAGCAAGCCGGGTCATCAAGTCATCGAAGCCGAGCGTGGGAACATAAAAGACTTGCCTGCCGTGCGCTCTCGCGTGAGCGATCAGGCGGGCCACCGGCTCGGGAACCTCGCCGTCGCCGAAGCCGCACCAGTACAGTGCGCCCGTACCCGGCTCTGCGCAGGCAGCCTGAAGCGCCTCCATGATGGAGTGGTCGCGCCCGCTGTAGCCACAGACGATAAGCGTCCTCTGTCGCAGCTCGTCGATCAGCGCGGCCCGCAAGGCTGCTTCCTGCCGCTGTAGTTCGTCTGGTGTGTTCTTGAGGTCATCGTAGCGGTAGTCGCCATGCAGCGAGACGCACAGCAACTCGCCTGCGTTCGCGGGACGGGCAGCGCGGCCCTGAGTGTCGATCCCGACCTCGAACGGCGTGAGACTGAAATTCGCGGCGGCGCGTGCGGGCAGCCCGTCGAAATTTGTGGACCAGACCGAGCGGATCAGGTCGGCCTTGGCGAGATGGCAAAGAAGCCGATAGCCGATATGCGGCTGCGCCCCGCGCACCTTCTCCTGAAAGAAGGCGCGGCGGTCGTCGGGAATCGGAAAACAGGCGCGGATATAGAAGCCGTATTCATTGTCCGCGCCTTCCTGCGGATAGGTGCCTTGCGTGTCCAGCCACTGCTGGATGTGCCGCTGCACGCCGGGCAGCGATAGCTCCGTGAACTGCTCTTCAAGGCCCGGATTGTTGGTGAGGAAGAGGTCGCGTTTCCATTCCCAGATACATGCCTGCGCGGACGGGATGCCTGAGCTGACCGATGCTCCCGCCCCTAGGAAGAGCGCATGCTGTGCCGCCCGCCTGACGCCGATTGACCGGACGAACGCATCGAGCGAGAGGCTCAGCTCGTCCGTCTCCAGCGCTTTGGCGGGGGCAGAAACCATACTTACACCCCACCGCTCGGTGACTGGCTCGCGTTGGTGACCACACGATAACTCACGTCCAGCGTATCCGTGGAATGCCGCCGGGCCAGCAGCTCTTCCCGCAAGTCTGGGCTCTGAGTCTCTACACGCTCGATCGGCGCTTCGTTTTTGATGGGTTTTCCCATAGCTACGTCAGCGGCCCTTTGTTATTGTTTCGGGCGGGAACAAACTCGGCTGCTTGTCAGCGTTGTGCTCGGCGACATACGTCCGCATGAACTCCCGGAGCACCTGAGCAGCTGGCCGGTCCTGTAACCGGCACGCTTCCAGGAACTCGTCTCGGAGATCGCGCTCGACGCGAATCCGCAGTCCCACATCCTTGGTTTTCATAACAGGAGTGTAGCCAAGGGACACACGAATGTGTATCCATTTTTGCTTTTGTCCACGAACTCAGCGGCTTCAGCGCCGACGCGCTGGCGGCATCCAATCGACGCAGGGTTGGTCGATGGGAAGTCCATGGAGGGAAAGCGGAAGTGTCACTCCTGGTCAAGGTTCCAATGGGCACGAAGGCTCCTGGTCGATGGGATGGGACCATGGCAAGGGAAGCGCGAGAGCTCCCTTCCCGGCCTCGATGAAGTCGTCGCCATGGAATGGTCAGGGGTCTTGGGGGCAGGAACGCCCGCCAAGTCGGGGGGTATGGAGAGCGCGGACACCCGCGAGTGATGGAACGGCGATACGTTCCACTGGCTCCGCAACGGGCTCAATGTCCTGAAGGAGCTACAGGCAGGGGATGCAACGGGGGCGCGCAGCGGGCCCCCTTGTCAAGATGGTTTCGTACTACAAAACACATCTTGCGGTTCGTCGAAACGCATAAGCCCCGATGCTCAGTCTGTAGTACAAAGGCCGCCCCCTACCTTGAGATCCCCAGAGCCGCAAGCGTCTCGGGACCAAGGCGTGGGTCGGTTGGCTCCACGATACCGGTCTCGATCTCGGCAAACGGCGTCACTGTTCGGATCCCTACGAACGGGTAGCCAGAATGCTGCTTCCGGCCTGCTACGCCGACCATCGTGCCGGTCAGACGAGTCACAGGCAGCGGTCCGTTCAGAGCGTCGTGCAAGCTGTCGGCCACGAAGGACTTCACGCGCTCGGCATCGGCTGGGTCGAAGAGTCACCAGCCCGCCCTGGATAGTCACCAGCCCCAGATGACTACCCCTCGAGTTGGCGGAGCGAATCCCACCGGCCGGCAAGCCTGTCGCGGCGGGACATCCTATGCGCGTTGATCACCGATCTATGCGGCGGCACGCCCTGATTGCCAGGGACGGAGCTTCTTGAACACATCGATTTATCGACAATGGCTTTGAACAACGGCAGGTGTTCGGCATGGATCGCGCCAAAACAAGTGGCGCGCAAATAGACATATCGCGTCATTACGAGGTATTTTATTGGCGCGAATACCCTATTCGCGCCAACACTCAGGTGAGTCATGCCGAAAAAACTTTCTGAGGATTTGGTTGCGCGGATAGTGGAAGAGATCGCCCGACATCCGGAGGGGGTCGGCATCGACGATCTGCATGCCGCTCTGGCCGACGTTGTGAGCCGCCGCACCTTGCAGCGCCGCCTGGCCTCGCTGGTTGAACAGCAACGTCTGCACACACTGGGCGAAGGCCGCGCGCTCAAGTACCGACTCGCTCCAATAACGGGAACGATGGCGGCCCAGGAAGAAGGGTCGGATGTGGTGGCGGTCAGAATCGAGGTCTATGTTCCCACAACCACCGAAGGCGAAGAGATCAGGGACTACGTCCGCCAACCGATCCAGCACCGCACCCCGGTGGGCTACGAACGCGGATTGCTGGAGGCGTATCGGCCCAACAAGACCCGCTATCTGGCGCCGGAACTCCTCACACACCTGCACCAGATCGGCCGTTCGCCCGACGGCGAGCGCCCGGCAGGCACTTATGCGCGCGACATCCTGGGGCGACTGCTGATCGACCTGTCCTGGGCTTCGAGCCGTCTCGAGGGCAACACCTATTCCCGGCTCGATACGCAAAACCTGCTCGAGCGCGGCCAGGTTGCGGAAGGCAAGGACCGCCGTGAAGCGCAGATGATCATCAACCACAAGGCGGCCATCGAACTGCTGGTGGAGCAGGCCGAGGACATCGGTTTCAACACCTTCACGTTCTACAACCTGCATGCGCTGCTGTCGGAGAACCTGCTCGCCGATCCCAGTGAGAGCGGGCGGCTCCGGAGCCGGATCGTCGAGGTCAGCGGCACGGTGTTCCACCCGCTGGCCATCCCGCAACAGATCGAAACCTATTTCCGCATGATCCTGGCAAAGGCCGATGCCATCGACGACCCTTTCGAGCAGACTTTTTTCATCATGGTCCACATCCCGTACCTGCAACCCTTCGTGGACGTGAACAAGCGGGTCTCCCGGTTGGGCGCCAACATTCCGCTCATCCGGCACAACCTCTGCCCCTTGTCTTTCATCGATGTACCGGAACGGGCTTATGTCGAAGGCACGCTCGGCGTCTACGAGATGCAGCGGGTGGAGCTGCTGCGCGACGTGTTCCTGTGGGCCTACGAGCGCTCCTGCCGGCGTTACATGGTGATCCGCGATACCACAGCCGAGCCGGATCCCGTACGTCTGCGCCACCGCGAGGCGCTGATCGCGATCGTGGCCGAAATCGTGCGCGGGCAGCAGCAGCCCGGCGAGGCAGCGGTACGCAGAGTAGCAGCATCCCTGGTCCCAGCAGAGGACCTGGACGCGGTCGTGATCTTGGCGATGGACGATCTGCGCAACCTGCACGAGGGGAACGTGACCCGGTATCGTCTGCGATTGTCCGAGTACCGGGCCTGGCAGCCAATGCAACAGCCCAAAGAAGGATGAAGGGGACGAGCACCAAACCCGGCGAACTCCGAGTGAAGTTGGGTGCTCCTCGCTAGATCATCAAAGCAACGCGGTTTCCAGCCTCCGCTTGCGTTGTTCCCAGTCGGGCATCATCTGCTCCAGCAACGTGTAGAACTGCGCGTCATGATCGCGATGCTGGATGTGACACAGCTCATGGGTGATCACGTACTCGATACACGGGCGCGGTGCGCGAATCAGTTTGACATTCAAGGTCATGGTGCCGGCCCGTGACAGACTACCCCAGCGGGACTGCATGGTCCGTACAATCAGCCGCGGACGCTGGGCACTCTTGAAGCGGCGCAGACAGCCTTCCAGCACCTCGCCGAAGACCACCTGGGCGCGGTCGAGATACCAGCGGTGCAGCACCGCCTTGGCGCGCTCCGGATCCGGTTCGCCAGGCAGGCTGACCAGCAACTGGCCCCGTGCGCATTTCACACCAGCTTTATCGCCCGCCAGGAGCTTCAGCCGGTACTGCCGGCCAAGGTACAGGTGCGACTCGCCACTGATGTATTGCCGTGCCGGAGTCCGCGGGCGATAGCCATCGAACTCAGCCAATTGCCGGCTGATCCAGCGGGCGCGTTTCCGCACCCGCTCGGCGATCACAGATGGTGAACAACCCATCGGGGCACGCACCAGCACGCGGCTGTCCGGATGAACTTCGATGGACAGAGTCTTTCGGGATTCCAGGAAACACACCTCATAGCGGATGGTGTCGCGACCATACGTCAAGCTTCCGACCATGTGCTTCATCCCGCGATGCGGTGGCGGGCCAACTGCATCGTCTTGTCGATGATCCCGTCCATCTCGTCGGTCGAGAGCGCGATACCCCGCGCGCCCTTCACCTCGTCATAGAGGTAGTCGTCGATCTCGTTCATCGTGCGGCGCTGGGCGTCGAGGTCGTCCCAGTAACCTACTTTGCGGTTACGCTGGAAGATGTCCCACAGCGCGATCGCCGCCTCTGCGGCGGTCGTCTGCGCCTGGTCGGCGTCGCTCAGATGGTTCGCGACAAACGGGCGGAGCAGGCCATAAACAGCGGCTGCGTCCGCGTTACCACTCAGCACGGACGGCAGGTCATCGTCCTTGCGCGAAACCACGGCATTCCTGATCTCCGTGACCCGTTGCAGGTACTCCAAATCCGTCAGACGCCTGGCGCGGTAGTCGTCGATGGCCTGCTGGATCAGCTTCGAAAACTTCTCGTAGAAGGCGGGGTCCTGCTCCAGCCGCTCGTGAATGGCGCGCTTGGTGGCGTGCGCGATGGTATCGGCCTTCGCGCCCAGGCTCTTCTCGCCTCCCCCTCCCTGTTCCTCGACGACCTTCTGGAACGCGGCGTCGTCGAAGATATTGACCGGCGCGTTGAGCTGCACCACCTCGGAGGCCGAGATATGGGTGTCCAGCAGCTTCTGGATACGCGGCTCGAAATCGCGATAATCCACCGACTCGGCGTAGCGCAGTTTCACCGCCGCCTTCAGGTTGACAAAGCGTTTCAGGTCGTTCTTATAGACGCGCAGCTTCTGCTCGGGCGTGTCGGTGATGAAGCGTTCGCTGGACAGCGCAATCCCCAAGGTCTTGGCGTAGGCCGACAACCGCTCGTAGAAATCGGCGCGCAGCTTTTCGTCGGCCAGCAACTGTTCGAAGGCTTCCTCGTCCTGCCGGTTCTTCACCGTCTTGAACAGGTCCCACAGTTCGGCATGGCGCTGCGGCAGCACCCGGGTCTGTTCATGGATCGAGGCCAGCGCACCCTTGAGGTCGGCCTCCTCGAAGCCCTCCAGGGCACTGTACGTGGTCAGCGCCTCGTCGAGTTCGCCCAGCACGCCCACATAGTCGATCACATAGCCGAACTCCTTGGTCCGGCCGCCGCCACCCGTGTCACCCGCGTCCTCGTAGAGGCGATTGACCCGGGCGATGGCCTGCAACAGCGTGTGGTTCTTCAGCCGGCGGGTCAGGTAGAGCACCGTGTTGCGCGGCGCATCGAAGCCGGTCAACAGCTTGTCCACCACGATCAGGATCTCGGGTTCGTCGCCGAACTTGAAGGCGTTGACAATGTGTTTGTTGTAGTCCTCCTCCGAGCCGTAGCGCTTCATCATGCGCTGCCAGAAGGCGACCACCGCATCGGTGGATTCCTCGGCATCGATGTCGTCGAAGCCCTCGCGCTCGTCGGGCGGCGAGATGACGACCTCGCTCGTGACCGAGCCGAGCTCGTCCAGGAACGCCTTGTAGCGCAGCGCCGCCGCCTTGTTCGGGGCCACCAACTGCGCCTTGAAGCCGGTGCCCTGCCAGTTCTGGCGGTAATGCTCGCTGATGTCAAAGGCGCGCATGTAGATCACCTGCTCCGCCTTGTTCAGCATCTCGGCACGGGCGTATTTCTTCTTCAGGTCGGCCTTCTGTTGGTCCGTCAGCCCCTGGGTATGGCGCTCGAACCAGATGTCGATGGCGGCCTGATTCTGCTCCAGCTCGACCATGCGCCCTTCGTAGAGCAGCGGCACGATGGCGCCGTCGGCCACTGCCTGGTCGATGGCGTAGGTGTGGATCACACCGCCGAACTTGGCCACGTCGCTCTTCTCGCGGGTCAATAGCGGCGTGCCGGTGAAACCGATGTAGCAGGCATTGGGAAACATCTGGCGCATGCGGGCCGAGTAACTGCCTAGCTGGGTACGCTGGGTCTCGTCCACCAGCACGAAGATGTCGGGCGAGGCATCGCTGAATTTCTTGTAGGCCAACGCCTTGTCGAACTTGTGCACCAGGGTGGTAACGATGTGCGCGTTGCCGTCGGCCACCAGTTCCACTAGGTGTCGGCCGCTCTCGGCCCGGTCGGGCGAGAGGCCGCAGGCAGCGAAGGTGTTGCCAAGCTGCTTGTCCAGATCCACCCGATCGGTCACCAACACGATGCGCGGATTACGGATGGCTGGCTCCAGCGCCAGGGCGCGGGCCAGCATCACCATGGTCAGCGACTTGCCCGATCCTTGCGTGTGCCAGACGATGCCGCCCCGCCGTTTGCCACTGTCGTCGGTCTGCGTGACGCGGGCGAGCACCTCGCGGATGGCGAATACCTGCTGGTAGCGAGCGATCTTGCGGACACCGCCGTCGAACACCGTAAAAGCCCACGCCATTTCCAGCAGGCGCTCGGGCCGGCACAAGGCATAGAGCGCCCGATCCTGTTCGGTCGGCATCCGGTGCGCGAGATAGGCTCCGGCATCATCACCCACTCCCAGCCCGCCAAGCACCAGATCGAACAGCGAGGCCTTCACCGATTCCGGTAGTGGCCGTTCCAGCAGTGGCGCCAGTTCTGCGTCCGTCACATCCTCCCTCCACTTCGACCAGAACTTCGCCGGCGTCCCGGTGGTGGCGTAGCGGGCCTCGTTCTTATTCACCGCCAGCACCATTTGCACATAGGTGAACAGGCGTGGGATATACTCATCGCGCTGGTTGCGGATGGTCTGCGAGATGGCCTGAGCCACCTCGACCTTCGGCGATTTGCACTCGATCACGGCGAAGGGAATGCCGTTGACGAACAGCACGGTGTCGAGCCGGCAGGTCTCAACGCTGCGCGTGCGCTCCACCGCGAACTCGACAGCCACGTGATAGACGTTGTTCTCCGGGTTGCGCCAATCCACGTAGTTGAGCGTGAAGCTCTTCTGGTCGCCCTCGACGGACTGCTCCAACGCCACGCCCAGGGTCAGCAGGTCGTACACCGCCTCGTTGGTCTTCAGCAGGCCGTCGTACTTGACGTTCTTCAGCCGCTGAATGGCACTCTGGATGTTCTCCTCGCTGAAGAGGTAGGTCCCACCCTTGTGCTGAATGCGGTTCAGCATCTTCAGCTGCTCGCGCAGGATCTCCTCCAGCAGCACGTTGCCGGCCTTGCCCCTACGGGCCGACATCCCCTCGGCAGGCGTCAGGTATCGGTACCCCAGATTGACCAGCACCTGCAGGGCCGGGATCTGGGAGAGGTATTTCTCGTCGAAGCGGAAGCCGTCCATCGTCTATTCGTCGTCGGGTTGTAGTTCGATCAAACCGCGTGAGGCTTCCAGTCCCAAGCGGAGCGACCAGCCCATGGCTGCGGCGAAAAACTCGGCCAGCCCGGTCAGGTCGCCGGCATCAGCCTGCGCGATCGTTTCCAGATAGCGTCGCCGGTCGCGGCTCTTGACGATCAGCGGCAGGAGCCCGGCGCGCAGCAGCACGAAGTTGATCAGCAGCCGGACGACACGCCCGTTACCGTCGTCGAAGGGGTGAATGCGGACGAAGTTGTGATGTAGCCGGGCCAGCAATTCGGGTAGTGCGAGGGTCGGGGTTTGCATCTCTCCGCGCAGCCACTGCACCAGGTCCGCCATTCGAGCCGGCGTTTCCTCCGGCGTGGCGAAGTGGAACAGCTCGCCAGTAGCGGTGATGACGTGATTCGGTTGCGTCTTGTAACGCCCCGGCTCGATCCATTTGCGGGTCGGCTCGCCGCCCGGTGTCTGCGCCACACGCCAAAAGCCCTCCTTGAGCACGATGCGGTTGAGGTCGCGCAGATCCCCTTCGCCCAATTGTCGCTCCTCTCGTGCCAGAGACCGCACCAACTCGATCGCGACGTCATGTCCGCGCATTTCTTCGTACTCGCGCAGCAAATGTTCACCCCGCGTGCGGCCATGGATCAGCAGCAAAAGGGTCTCGCCGTAGGTGAGCGTATTGCCCTCGATATGGTTGGAGTTGTAGTTCCACTCGATGCGCAGGCGCTGCCACAAACGGCCTTCGTTCTCCGCTGGCAAGGGCTGCGCAGCGAGCCAGTCGCGCGCAAGCCGGTGCAGTTCTTCCGGAAGGCTGTCGACCCAGCGGACGCGTTGGTCAGCGTTGTGGTCATCTGAATCGGTCATGGGCTACACTCCGCTCAAAGGTTCCTCGCCGGTGACAAGTGCCCAAGGGGCTCTTCCGGGCCGCTACCTGGATAGCTGGCGAGGTCATTCATTTGGTGCATGGATTGGACTTTCCCCGGTCGGCAAGACGGCTCTGGACTTCCTCCGGGGCCGTTTTGCTTTCTGCGGAAATGCCCTCTCCCGGCCTTCGACTCCCCTCTCCCGCTTGCGGGAGAGGGGCCGGGGGAGAGGGTGCTGCAGCGACCGGCAGCCGCCACTGGCCCGTGAGCAGCTTCTGCATCAGACCACGCTTCTGGACTTTTAATGCCTCCGCATATTCCTTCAGTTTCTCCAACTCGATCACAGCCGCATCGAGAGCCCTGACAATTCGCCTCTGAACATCCAAGGAAGGGAGATCGAAGGTGAAGGCACCCAGGTCGTCGTAATAGATGCGAATCCGGACACTGCCGTTGCCCGCTGACTGAAAATGACTCGTCCAGCGACGACAGAAACGAAGATGGTTCAGAAACCCCGGCAGCAGCTTTGATTCATCGCATTCGAAGACTACGTAGTCCGGGCTTACGAGGATGTCGGTAGCGAAGTGAGACATGGCGATTGAGCCGATATTGAGACGCATCGGGTTGTAGGCAAACGCCCCTGGTCGCACCACCTTGTACCGCTCAATGTTCGCGGCAATCGTCTCTTCGCGCATCGGGCGCATACCGTATTGCTTGGTCACGGCCATGACCGCTTCGCGCCCGATCGCCACCTTGTTTCGCGCAGTGGACTGACGAGTGACGGTGGTGAGCTTGGTTCGCTTAGAGCGCTCTCCATGCTGAAGCTGGCGTTCACGAAGTTGATGAAGAAGACGCTCCTTCGCCGCGATCAGTTGCTCGGTTTTCTGGATGGCGGTGTCCTGGGTTCTCAGCAGTTCAGAAATATACTTCTGAGCATGACGCTCGATAGGCAGGAGAAGCTTAAGCCGCTTGACATCGCGAATATTGATGCCTTTCACGGCCTGGCCGACTACGTGATCCCGAATCTGAACCTGCAGGTCATCACTTTGCAGTGCTTGGTATACATATGCGCGAGTCTCTGAGCATGAGATTCGGATTCGCGCAGTATCCTGGGTGATGTTCGCGCCAGCCAGTTCATCAGGTACGACCCCAAGGCGGCCGACTGTTCCTCGTATCGACAAGAGGATGTCGCCCCCGGTTAAGCGTGAGCGCTTGTACTTGGCATCGATATCAGGCGATGTTTGCAGCAATCCCGTTGTGCGGACGCCACCTTGTGCTATGTCCTTGACCTTGATCACGGGGACACCGTCATCAACATGAGCACCCGGCAAGACGATGCCGTAGCAAATCGGGGAGTCCTGGTCGACGACATCTGCCAAGTGGACCTCTCGGTAGCCGGAGGTTTCTTGCGCGACCCTGTTCATTTCTTCTTCCCCCGCCCTTTCCCTTCGAGTTGTCGCGCGGCCGGCTCCAGTTCCCCTACTGCCTTCACCATCCGATCAAAGTCCGACTCGTACAGTTGATCCTGCACGATGCGGTATTTTTCGAACTCGCTTTCAGCGTGTGCCCTGGCGATTTCCGCCGTCACCTTGCCCGCATCCTGCAACACATTGCGGTCAGTGGCCTCGATGAAGCGATTCAGGCGGGTTTCCCAATCCTGCATGGTCATCGGGATCTTGCGCTGTGCCATGTCCTCGGCAACATCCAGATAGGCGTTGACCAGGCGGGAAAGCTGTGCCATCTCGTGCTCGGTCAGGTAGTTCTTGGCGACGGCCACGTCGAACTTCTGGATCTTGCCGAGGGGCGCGTCCTTCCAGGTGGTCAGCCCCATGTTCGCCTTTTCGGCATCGGCGCGGTCGTAGACGATCTCGGCAGCCGTCTTTCCGTGGATGGCCCAGTGCAGCTTGTTCTGCACGGTGGCGAAAAAGCGCTTGGTGGCCTGCGCCGTCACGTCGTAGTCGATCGCCGTGGCGTAGATGTCAGTGATCTTCTGATAGAACTTGCGCTCGGAAAGGCGGATCTCACGGATGCGCTGAAGCTGTTCTTCGAAGTACTTTTCGCTCAGGACGGAGCCGCCGCTTTTCAGGCGCTCGTCGTCCATCGCGTAGGCCTTGATGGTGAACTGCTCGATGATGCCGGTGGCCCACTTGCGGAACTGCACCGCGCGCTCGGAGTTGACCTTGTAGCCCACGGCAATGATGGCGGGCAGCTTGTAATGCTGGGTGTTGTAGTTCTTGCCGTCGGAGGCAGTTATCCGGAATTTCCGGATAACTGAATCTTTACGCAACTCGCTGTCGGCAAAGATTGTTTTCAGATGTTCGTTCACCGTGCGCACGTTCACATCGTACAACTGAGCCATCATCTTCTGGGTCAGCCAGATACTTTCATCCGCATAAATGGCCTCCACGCCACCCTGGCCACTGGCAGCGACAAAAGTCAGATACTCCGCCGCCGAGGAGCGGACAAGCGACGTTTCCTGCTTCTTCTTCATACGCCCAGCTCCCTTAGGTACTGCTTCATCCGTGTCCGTACCTCGGCCAGTTCGGCTTCCAGACGCTCGATCTCCTGCTCGACGGCAGCGACGTCGATCTCTTCTTCTTCCTCGAAGGTGTCGACGTAGCGCGGGATGTTGAGGTTGAAGTCGTTGTCGGCGATCTCCTGCAGGCTGGCGACATGGGCGTACTTGTCCACCGGCTGGCGAGCGCGGAACGTCTCGAGGATGCGGGCGATATGCTCGTCGAGCAGAGCGTTCTGGTTCTTGCCGCTCTGGTAGTCGCGGCTGGCATCGATGAATAGCACGTCCTGGCAGTCTTCGCGGGCGCCGCCCTTTTCGCGGGCGCGGTCGAACACCAGGATGGCGACCGGGATGGAGGTGGTGGGGAACAGGTTGCCAGGAAGCCCGACGACGGCATCGAGCAGGTTTTCCTCGATCAGCGCGCGGCGGATGCGGCCTTCGGCCCCGCCCCGGAACAGCACGCCGTGCGGCACCACCACGGCTACGCGCCCTTCCTGCGGCAGCGCGGTTTCGATCATGTGGGTGACGAAGGCGTAGTCACCCTTCGACTTGGGCGGCACGCCCCGCCAGAAACGGTTGTAGCGGTCGGCCTGGGCCTCTGCAGCACCCCACTTGTCGAGACTGAACGGCGGATTGGCCACCACCACGTTGAAGCGCATCAACCGGTCGGCCTCGACCAACGCCGGGCTGTTGATCGTGTCGCCCCATTCGATGCGGGCGGCGTCCTTGCCGTGCAGGAACATGTTCATGCGCGCCAGTGCCCAGGTGCTGCCGTTGGCCTCCTGGCCGAACAGAGCGAAGTCGCGGCTGCCTTGTGCTTCCACCAGCGCGGCGGCTTCGATCAGCAACCCGCCGGAACCGCAGGTGGGGTCGCAGATTCGATCGCCAGGCTGGGGCGCGGCCAGTTGCGCCAGCAGCTTCGAAACCTGTGTGGGGGTGTAGAACTCGCCGGCTTTCTTGCCGGCGTCGGAGGCGAAACGCTCGATCAGGTAGATGTAGGTGTTGCCAATTACGTCTTCGGACACGCGCGAAGGGCGCAGGTCGAGCCTGGCGAAGTCGCCCAGCAGGTTTTCCAGCCGGCGGTTGCGGTCCTTGGTCTTGCCGAGATTGGCCTCGGAGTTGAAGTCGATGTTGCGGAACACGCCTTCGAGTTTGGCCTTGTTGGCTTCCTCGATGTGGTCGAGCACGATGTTGATCAGCTCGCCGAGGTTGGCCGCCTTGCGGCGCTCGTACAGGGCGTGGAAGTCGGCCAGAAAGCGGTCGGCAATGTCGCCGGTCTTTTCGTCTCTGAACTCGATGTAGGGCAGGATGAAGCGCTCGCGCTCCAGCTTGCGGCGGATGCGCTCCTCGTTGTCGCCGTACTCCTTTCTGTACTCCGCGTAGTGGTCGGCCCACTGGTCGCTGATGTACTTGAGGAACAGCATCACCAGGATGTAGTCCTTGTACTGCGCCGGATCGATGACGCCGCGAAAGGTGTCGCAGGCGGCCCACGCGGTGTTGTTGACGTCTTGCTGGGTGAGCGGATTGGTCATTGGCTGTTCCCGTAAGCGGAGTTCATCAATCGATCCTGAGTGACGCGTTGGCGCAGGCTGGCAATATGAGCGAGCAGCGTCTGCTCCTGTTCAGCAAGGGCGGCTATTCGGGCGATGCGCTGTTGCACGGCAAGTGACGGGAATGGAATTTCCAGCGCCTTCAGTGCTTCTGCACTGATCATTCGCACCGAGGTGCCTTCGGACAACGCTGCCAGCCGTGCCTGCGCAGCGGGTGCATTGATGTACCAGCACAGGTACTCGGGCAGGATGCCATGAGGCCGAATCAGCAGCATAGGCGCAGCAAGGACCGCCGGACCCACATCGGCTCCCAGCAGTGCCGCGCCATTGCTACGCCCGCGCGAGCGAAACAGGAGGTCACCCGCTTGCAATAGATGGCGCGTCTTGCCTTTGGGCAGCCTCGTCCGGATCGCGCCCCCGACGTGCAACAGGTTGGTGTCGTCGATCTCCCGCATCTGGATCACCGCGACATCGCCCTGAGGATCGTGCTCAAGACGCGATCGGAACGGGTAACCCATCTGTACGTCTGCCACTTTGCCAAGGTTCATTCTTGCAGGAACGCCATTACGATATTCGACCACCGTGACGCTACGCGTCAGGGCCGCTCTTGTCAATACGGCGTAACGGCGTTTCTACAAAACCTGAAGGGACGGACGGCAAAGACACTCCGCTCCGGGGTTGCACCGGCCGCCACTTGGCCTACGGCATCGGCCGAGGACTGGAGGGGGGGCAGAAAATCGGCTTGCCACGGCAATCAGCATTCCAACCTGATGCATGTGTGGCCATGCCAGCACATCGCCAACTATCCCGGAGTGACCGTCGAGAAGAAGACCGGACGCATCGATCGTCACGAACTGCGCATCGAGCTGGTCGATCTGCCCGGCACCTACAGCCTGAGCGCGTTCTCGCCGGAAGAGCAAGTGGTCAGCCAGTTCCTGATTCAGGAATCGCCACAGGCCGTGATCAATGTTCTGGACGCGACCCAACTGCGGCGCGGCCTGATGCTGACGCTGCAGCTCCTGGAGATGGGCCTGCCGCTGATCGCGGTACTCAACATGAGCTGTTCCCGTTCATCCGGCCCGGGGACGCCGATCGCGATGTCCGGAGCATCCAGCGCGCGCTGCGCCAGCTCGACCAGGAACGGCGCACACTGCGGCTGGAGATGCAGGAGACGCGCATCGTCAACAGCCTGCTCGGCCGGGTGGGGCGCGCGCTCGAGCCGGTCACCCAGGCGGCCGGCTTCGACTGGAAGATCAACGTCGCGCTCCTCAGTTCCTTCGCCGCAAGGGAGAGCTCGGTCGCGACGCTGGGTGTGCTGTTCCAGCAGGAGGAAGGCGGCGCCCAGACCCTGGAACAGCGCATGGGCGAAGCGATGAGCCACGAGCACGCCGCGCTCGTCGCACTGTCGCTGATCGTGTTCTTCGCGATCTACCCGCCCTGCCTCGCCACCGCGATCATGGTCCGGATCCAGACCGCGTCGACCGGGTGGATGCTGTTTTCGATCGTATTTCCGACCATCCTCGGCCTGCTGCTCGCCAGCGCCGTGTACACGGCCGGGGTACGCTATCAGGTCGATGCGCTGACGATGATGGCCGGGTTCTGGACCACCGCGCTCGTGCTGCTGCTGATCATCGGACTCTGGCCGCGCCGCCGGTCCACTCCCCCGCCACGACTGGCGGAAGACACCGGAGGTGCCTGACCCATGAGCGATCCGCTGGCTCCGCAGGCCTCCGGCCTGTCCCTCACCGACCTGCTTCTGGTCGGCGCTGTAGTCCTCGTCGCGGTGATGTATCTCTACCGCAAACTCTGGCCGCGCGCCGGGAAACCGACCTGTGCGAGTTGCCCCAGCGAACGTCGCTGCCCCAAGGCAGAAGCGCACTCCGAAGATTCAGAACGCGACCATCGGTAAGGCCGCCCGGCCCCGCATCCGGCCCATATGGAAAGCTTTGGGCGATTGCCGTGGGCTGTACCGGTGTAACCTTTCGAGGAGGCGCAGGGCCATGCCCCGGAATGAGGCGATCCCCGCGCGTTCAGGCCGTTTGAGCAGGCCGGATTTCGTCCAGCGCAGCCTGGGCCAAGTGCATCGCATCCCACAGGTCCACCGCCTGTTGAAGGTTGAGCCAGAATTCGGGCTCGGTCCGCGTGAACTTCGCGAAGCGGAGCGCGGTATCGGGGGTCACGGCGCGCTTACCCCTGACAATCTCGTTCATGCGCGGAACGGAAATGTGAAGGCGAGCCGCCGCGTCCTTCTGTGTGATCCCGAGTGGAAGCAGGAAATCTTCCAGAAAGACCTCGCCCGGGGGGGTCGGACGACGATTCTTCGGCAGACGGCGCATGGTGTGGATCCTCCGGCGTTCTTCTGCACCCTTTGGGTCAGTGGTAGTCGACGATCTCGACATCTTCCGCCCCGGCCTCGGTCCAGCGAAAGCACACGCGGTACTGGTCGTTGATCCGGATCGAGTGCTGTCCGGATCGATTGCCCTTCAGTTTCTCCAGGCGCAGGCCGGGAAGCGACAGGGACTGCAGGGACACGGCGGAGTTCAGGCGGTCCAAGACCTTGGCACCACGGGCCTGAAGGTTCGCTGGCAGGGTTCGCCGCGCCGCATTCGAGTCCACGCCATCGAAAATATCCTCGGTACCCTTGCCGCGGAAAGAAACGATCACGCGTCTACCTCGGCATAGGACGGTCGTTATTTATGCTTCACGGAAAGCATAATACCACAGCCACGGCTTCGCCAAGCGCAACGTGGTTGTCCCGGAGAAGGTGAATCCACCTCGCCTGATCTGCAGCGCCTCAGGCCGGCCGCTTTCGGAAACGTTGCGGCTGCCGCCGAACAAGGCCGCAGTGCCCGCTCCGGGTCGGCAAGAGTCCCCGACATCCGCTCGTACCAGTAGGTAGGTCCAGATGGACGGAGGCGCCCCGGCAATGGGTGTTGGCGATTGTCCTCGGCAGGCCGAGGAAGCCGCTCGAGCAGAGGTATTGCAGTGACCCAGCCCGGGACACTGAGAGGCCCGTACCCGATTGTCGTCTGAGCCCCGGCACGACCGGGCTTTCGCGTTCGAGTGGCTGGTACGGCACCGAAGCGCCCGGTTCCCGGTTCTCGCTCGCGCTTTGGACGTGCAGCCGAAGCCCGAGGGCCCGCACAGCCTTCATGATCATGGTGAACTCAGGGTTTCCCTCGCTGCCTTGTGTAGTCCCTTGCGAGCCATGCCGGTGTCCCGGGCCATTTGGGTCATACCGCGGGCTCGAGCAATGTCGCCGAGCGCGGTCCGGATCAGGCTCCCGTCCCCGGGATCTTCGGCGAAGCACGCATCGAGATAGAGCGCCATGTCCTCGTCCGTGTGGAGGTGGTTCACTGCGTCCCAGCGCTTCAGCGTCACGTTGTCGCGCCGAGCTTTGCTTCGGCGTGACAACGATCACCGATAGCCGCGCAGGGTGTTGTAGCGCTCGACCTGTTCCGGGCTGAGCACGGCCATCATCTCAAGATGGGAGAGAAGGTGGGTGGCGCGTAGTTGGCCCCGCAGTTCCGCCGCCTCCATCGAGGCCTTCAGCACCGAGTCCGGCGTGGCCTCCTGTTCCCGGAACAGGCGATCCAGCGCCTCCTCGGCGTCCACGAGTTTCTCGCCGAGCCGTCCCGCTTCCTGCTGCATCTCGGCAAAAAGCTGCCGGGTCCGTTGCTCCTGCTCGGGAGTCAGCTCCAGTTCGCGCGCCAGCTCGAGCGTATGCAGCGGCCCCGGATACCCGTTCAATTCCGCAGCCAGTGCCATGGCCATGCCGCGTCCGGCGCGCAGATCCTTGATCTCCTGCTCGGAGAGGGCCTTGATGCTTCGCTCCTCCAAGCCGGCGTAAGGCGCATGCGCGCCTGCGCCATGAGCGTGCCCATGACCGAGCTGCTGGTGCCCATGATGCGGCTGATGGTGATCGCCATGAGGCGGCTGCGCGAAGGCTGGGATGGCGATTGGCAACAGCAGCACAAACAGAAGTTTCATGGGTCACTCCGTGGGTCGACTTGGCAGACAAGTGGTTCGTGATTGTACAGAGCAACACGGTCTGAGCATGGGACGAACGAGGTTGACTTTCTCTTTCGAATGCTGCCTTGACGCTCACCAACGGCAAATGGGGGTGTCCGCTCGAGCCTCGACTGGAGGCTCTGAACCAGCGAGAGCGACTAGCCACTCTGGGGCGAACGCTGACCGGCCCAGAGCGGGCCGCGGATCGGCAGCCGGGTGTTGCGGACCGGGCATGTTCTGCTGGATTGCAGCATCAGCCCGCCAGAACACGGCCCAGGCCTTTCGGGGCTCGAATCCGGTATCCAGCCAGCCAGAAGCCTTTTTGCTGGAGGAGACCATGCGATTTGTGTCGACACCCTGCTCTTTCGAGGCCGACGGCCTCGTTCCTTCGCTGGGCGCGACGCTGCGGGCCGTTCGATGGGGAGTGGGCCGGTAGCGGTGCCTGCGGTCCAGACTCGCAGAAGGCTATCCTCCGGTTGCCTGCGCCAGCGCGGTGCGTGGTGGCATCAGAGTTTCAAGCTGCGGGGCGTCGGGCGAATCCAGTGCCTGGAGAACCGGCAGGGCCTGGCGGATCAGGAACTCGATTCCCTCTGGCGTCAATGCGGAGGCTTCCCAGGGTCTGAGTAGCCGAGCTGCGAACAGGGCGTGGCCCGAGACCTGGATCCAGAGGCCCGACGCCCCATGTTTGGCAACGGCCGCTTCTGCCCCGCGTGATCCGACCCGTCGATGTGCATGACCCATCCCGGTGGCACACGGTGGTGCCGCAGAACGCCCTGATGGGCCACGTTGAAGAATCCCTCGAAGTATTGCCCTTCCTCGCCAAGCGAGGATGTGTTGATCGTGGGGCCGGCGGCTGCGCCGATTCGCAGATCCGCGCCGGTGGCGACCGGGACGAGGCGCCCGCCTGGGCGTGAGCGCCAGCCCGCGGGTACGACCCCTGCGTGGCGGGCTAGCCGCGGGATCTCGCTGCAACGTGCTGGTGGGCGGCCCTTCGGCTTCTGGGCGGCAGTGTCCAGGCGCCGAGTCGGGTCTGAGGCAGCGGGTGTTGTGCTACCAAGCCGTCCACGTCCACCGGGGGCGGGGGCGGTGCCAAGGCCGTCTCGGGAGCATGGGTCTTGAAGTTGGCTGGGAGCAGGGATTCCATCACCAGTTGCCAGACCTGCCCCGCGTGACGATCTCCTGGCGCGGGACCCGTGATGGTCAGAAACGCCGTCCCCGACTCGGCCATCAGCTGCAGGCTGATCCGCCGCCGGGCACCCGCCGCGCGGCTGACCGCGCGTGCCTCCGCCAGCCGATCGAGCTCGATCCGGACCGAGCTGCCGGGGGCCTCGAGTTTCAGGCTCTGCGCGCTCCAATCCTTGCAGTAAGGCGCCCCGCCTATGGGACGTGCAGCCAGCCGCGTTCCGGGTTCAGGTCCGTGCAGACCGATCGCCTGCATCGGGCGGCAGGACCCGTCCAGCTGAAGGTATCGGGCTGCGACGCGTGGACGCGTTCAGTCGGCCGCGAAGTTCACGACCGTGGTGACCTGCGCCTCGACCACCGCGTTCTGCGGCTGCTGGAAGTCGAGTTCGTCTACGGCCAGGCGTTCATCTTCATCCACCGCATCCGGATCGGGCAGGCGTTCGTCGTCGGCCCGGCAGGTAAAGGCCACCGTGTAGTCTCCCGGAGGGAGGAACGCGACTGCGTAGGAACCCTCGCCGCCGCCGGCGGCGTCGAACATCACCGCGGAGGTCGCGAATGGCGCCGCCGTCGGCACCGTCTCGTCGGCGTTGATGTCCCCCGGAACCTGGTTCCAGCCCTCGTATACGTAGACTGCATTGCCGGTCGTCGGATCGTTGTCGCTGCACAGACCGCTGCGGCCGTCCAGTAGCGGCAGGGCCACCGTGCCCGCGATGCGGCCGGTGTTCTGCACGGCTTCTACCCGGAAGGCCGGACGCAGGAAGTAGCACCCGTCCCGGAAGGCGGGTGGCTGGTGCAGTGCCTGGCGCAGGTCGAAATCGATCACGATGGCGGCGAAGCCGTCCACCGGGACACGAAACGGACTGGCCAGCTTGACCCCGGTGTCCGCGCCGCTCGGAATGAACAGTGGTACCAGCGCCTGGGTGTCCCGCACGATCACGTGCGACCCTTCCAGCGGATCCTGCCCGATGCACTCGCCTGGCGTGCCTGCGGGTGCCTCGAGCACGAGGCGGGCATGCTCGTACACGCCGGCCGGGACGCGCTCGTCCTCGAACAGCGGGAATGTCGCCCCGTGCTGGTAATCGAGCAGGTTGAACTCCAGTGCGCCTCCGGACTCGTCGCGGACGTCTACGCTCACCCAGTCGGTTTCGCCTGCGCCCTCCAGGCGCAGTTGCAGTGCGATCACGCGGAGGTTCACGGCCTCCATGTCATCGACGGCCGCGTCAGTGATGCTTGCGCTGAGGAGCCCGGTGTCGCCCCCGGAACTTCCACCTCCGCCGCAGCCGGCCAGTTGAAACATCGCGATACCGGCAAGTGCCAGGACCGGAAACAGGTTCAGGTTTTTCATCCGATCGATCCTCCTGCACACGGGCCGGGTGGCCGCGCTTGTATGGCTTTCAGGGTAGCGCCGGGACTCCGCCGGAAGACTCGATCGCTTCACAAAACCGCTATCATCGGAATAGCGGCGCTTGTGCAGGAGGGCAACCGCAGACGGGCGCACGCACTGCGGGGAACTCAACAGTGCCGGATTCCGCCGGCACTGGCCCGGTGCCCCGCGGCGTTCGATTGACGGTTGGCATGGAGCCGCCCGGGGGGTGGGCGCGGGAACGGGGACAGTCCCCAAACCTTATTGGTTCGGCGCGGTGATCGGCCTGATCGGCTTCCTGATGTTCAGCTTTGTAATCACGCGCGACATGCTGGTCCGGCGCGCGTTCGGTGACAGCCTGCTCCATCTCGAGTCCAGCCCGCTGCGCCCCGGGGGGATCTGCAGGGCAGGGTCCGCACCGGGCTCCCAAGCCGCGTGTTGCCCCAGGAACCCTTCCGGGTCTGGCTGCGCTGCGTTGCGACCACAGTGAGCCGTTCAGGGAACCGGTCGAGGCGGACCACCCGGACTCTCTGGGAGGCGACCGACCGTAGAATCGGACAGGTCGGCAACGGCGCGATCGAGGTGACGCTCAGCTTCGCGCTTTTAGTCGGTCAGCCCCCGACCACGCTCGCCGATGCCTTCCCCCGCGTGCACTGGGAACTCTTTCTGCTCTTGCCTCGCAAGGGACTGAACTACCGCGCGACCTTCCACGTCCCGGTGCTGGCCGAGAACACTTTGCTGCCGGAGTGACCCGGACGGATGCGGGAAAGCGGCTTTGGGTCGCGGGTCCTTGGCGAGCGAGGCGTTATCGCACCGAGCGCACGTCCGCAAGCGAGGTCGTCAGCGTCCGCGGAGCTGTTGTGCAACCGGGAACGGCGTGGCGGAGGACCGGCGCAGTTCGTCGAGTTCGCGGGCGAGGCGCGGGATCGACACCTTTTCGCGGGTGCCGAGTTCCTGCGCGAACACCGAGACCCGCAGTTCCTCGACGCGGTAGCGGAAGCGCAGCACGGTTGGATCCTCCGGGTGGGCGGCGAGCAGGCGCTTGGCTTCGTCCCACATCGGTTCGATGTCGACCCGCAGGCGCCGGTCCTTGTCCGGGGTATGTTCCAGCCGCTCTAGCCGGCGCGCGATGGCCTGCAGGTAGCGTGGCAGCTCGGGCAGGGTTTCGGGCGGGGTGGCGAGCAGGAAATCCGCGGGGACGAGGTGCGCGAGCTGGTCGCGGATGTCGCGCGCCGCCTCAATCCAGGACAGTGGCAGGTCGCCGTCGAGCCGGCGGCGCAGGTCGTGCCAGTCTGCGAGGATCCGCGCCGAGAGCTGCGCGAGTTCCATGGTGGTCGCGCTCAGCCGGGGCTGGCCCGCCTCGAGCCGCTCGCGAAACGCCTCGGCGTCGCGCGGCCACGGGGGCTCGGCCAGGAACACCCGATCGGCCGCGGCGGCCAGGATCTGCTCGCGCAAGGCCTCGCAGCTTCCGAGTGCCGCGTAGTGCAGGCAGGCGCGCTGAATGTCGGGCAACTGCCGGCGCAGGTCGCGCACGATCCGATGCGACCCGAGCAGGAACAGCCGGCGCAGTCCGCCGCGGTGCAGCCGGCGGGCGTTGTCGGGGTCCGATTCCAGGCGCAGCGACACGCTGTCGCCGGCATCGATCAGCGCTGGGTAGGCGCGCAGCTGTGCGCCCTGGTGTTCGAACTCGACGAACTCCGGCAATGGCCCGAAATCCCAGTTGGTGATGCCGTCGCGGGCGATGTCGTCCGGCCGCGTGGCGTCGAAATGGGCCCCAGCGCTGTCGCCGAGGCCGCGCTTCAGCGCCGGCAGGTCGCGGCCGCTGGCGGCTTCGGCGCCGTCGGGTTCGAGTATGCGAAAGCGCATCTGCAGGTGCGGTTCCACTTGTTCCGGACGCCAGGCTTCAGCGGGCACGCGGGTGCCGGTGATCGCTTCCAGCGCTTCGGTGAGCGCGGGCAGCAGCGGCCCCTCTGCAGCGGGCATGCGCTCGAGCGCGGCGCGCGCGAATTCCGGGGCTGGAACGAAATTGCGGCGCAGTCCCTTCGGCAGGCTGCGTAACAGCCCGGTCACGCGTTCTTCCAGCAGTCCCGGCACCAGCCAGTCCCCGAGCCAGTCGGGCAGACCGTTCAGCGCTGCGATCGGCACCGTCGCGGTCACGCCGTCGTCCGGCTGGCCGGGCTCGAAGCGGTAGCTCAGCGGCAGGCGGATGCCCTGGATCTCGAGCGCATCGGGATAGGCGCCCTGGGGCAACGCGGCCCCGGGCTCGTTCATCAGTTCCGCGGGCTCGATGCGCAGGACGTCCGGGTCTGTCCGTTCGGCCCGGCGGCACCACGCCTCGAAGCCGGGACCGTCGACGATTTCGGGGGGCAGGCGGGCGTCGTAGAACGCGCGCAGGCGATCTTCCTCGGCGAGCAGGTCGCGCCGGCGTCCGCGTGCCTCCAGTTCGGCAATCTCGGCGACCGCGGCCCGGTTCGTGGCGAGTCCGCGCGAGCGCGAGCGCAGCTGGCCCTCGACCAGCCCGTGCTGGATGAACAGCCGCCGGGCCTCCTGCGGATCGTGGCGGGCGAGGTTAACCGGTGCGCGGGGCGCGACCACCAGCCCGTACAGCGTGATCCGGTCCCAGGCGCCGATGCGCCCGTCGCGCGCCTGGAAATGCGGCTCGTGGACGTGGTGCTTCAGCAGATGCGGGCCGACCTCCAGGATCCAGTCGGGACGGATCGACGCGGCCTCGCGGGCATAGACGCGGGTGGTTTCGGCGATCTCGGCGGCCATGATCCAGTCCGGGCGCTTCTTCGCGAGCCCCGACCCGGGGTGGATCTGGAAATGCCGGTTGCGGGTGCCGAGGTAGTCGCCGCGCTCGGTCTTGCGGCCGACATGCCCCAGCAGGCCCGCGAGCAGCGCCTTGTGCAGGGGCTCCGGGTCGGCCGCTTGTTCATTGCGGTGCAGATCGAGTTGGCGCGCGAGCGTCGCAAGCTGGGCGCGCAGTTCCTGCCATTCCCGCATTCGCAGGTAGGACAGGAAGTGTTCCCGGCACCAGCGTTTCAGCGCACTGCTGCCGAGCTCCTCGCGGGTACGGTGCCAGGCGTTCCAGAGCTGCACGATGGTCAGGAAATCGGAGCCCTCGACGCGAAAGGCGCGTTGTGCCTCGTCGGCGGCCTGAGCGTGCTCGGCCGGACGCTCGCGCGGATCCTGAAGCGCCAGAAAGCTCGCGATGGTCAGCGTCTCGGTCAGCACACCGCGCTCGCCGCCGGCGAGCAGCATCGCCGCGAAGCGCGGATCGACCGGAAAATGCGCGAGCCGGCGCCCGTGCGCGGTGATGCGGCCCTTGCCATCGACCGCGTGCAGTTCCTCGAGCAGTCGGTAGCCGTCGCGGATCAGCCGCGGGTCGGGCGGGTCGACGAACGGGAAGTGCCGGGGATCGCCCAGCCCCAGCGCCGCCATCTGCAGGATCACCGCGGCCAGGTTCGAGCGCAGGATCTCCGGGTCCGAGTGTTCGGGCCGCAGCGCGTAGTCCTCGTCGCTGAACAGTCGGTAGCAGATGCCGGGGCCCAGGCGTCCGCAGCGGCCGGCGCGCTGGTTGCAGGAATCCTGTGCGACCGGCTCGAGGCTCAGCCGCTGTACCCGCGAGCGCCAGGAATAGCGCGAGATCCGCGCCAGCCCGGTGTCGATCACGAAGCGGATGCCGGGCACCGTCAGCGCGGTTTCCGCGACGTTGGTCGCGAGCACGATGCGCCGGCCGGGGTGTGGCCGGAACACCCGGCTCTGTTCCGCCGCCGAGAGCCGGGCGTACAGCGGCAGGATCTCGGTATGCGCCGGCTGTTCGCGGCGCAGGCGCAGCGCCGCGTCGCGGATTTCACGCTCGCCGGGCAGGAACACCAGGATGTCGCCAGGGCCTTCGCGGCAGCACTCGGCGACTGCGTCGGCGATGCCGTCGAACAGGTCGCGTTCGGGGAGGCTGCCGGTGGCGGGTTCCCCGGAGGGGTCGTCGTCGGGTGCCTGCAGCGGGCGGTAGCGAACCTCGACCGGCCAGGCGCGGCCCGGGACTTCCAGGATCGGCGCGTCGCCGAAGAAAGCGGCCAGCCGTTCCGGATCCAGCGTCGCCGAGGTGATGATCAGGCGCAGATCCGGCCGGCGCGGCAGCAGCCTTTTCAGATAGCCCAGCAGGAAGTCGATGTTCAGGCTGCGTTCGTGGGCTTCGTCGATGACCAGCGTGTCGTAGCCGAGCAGGTCGGGGTCCTGGCGCAGTTCCGCGAGCAGGATTCCGTCGGTCATCAGCTTGATGTGGGTGTCGGGGCCCGTTTGATCATTGAAGCGCACCTTGTACCCGACCGCGGCGCCGACCTCCGACCCGAGTTCCTCGGCGATGCGCGCCGCCACCGATCGGGCGGCGATCCTGCGCGGCTGGGTGTGCCCGATCCGTCCCCGGCGGCCGCGCCCCGCATCCAGGCAGAGCTTCGGCAGCTGCGTGGTCTTTCCGGATCCGGTCTCGCCGCACAGCACCGTGACCGCGTGGTTCCGGATCGTCGCGACGATGCGCTCGCGCGCGGCATGGATGGGCAGGTCGTCCGCGTAGCGGGGCTCGGGCAGCGTTGCGCGGAACGCCTCCGCCCGCAGCAGAGCTTCGTCGAGGTAACGCGCGGCCTGCGCGAGCAGGCGGTCCGCCGGTTGCTCGCGCGCGAGGCGTCGTGTGGCGCGGTCCAGCAGCGTGCGCAGCGCGGCCTCGTCGCGGCGAAGAAGGTCCGGGATCCGCGCTTCCAGCTCCCGGACCGGCGCAGGCGGCGCCGGAGTGGTCATCAGCCGGAGGCGGGCAGGCGCAGGGCCTCGATATTCTCGCGCCGCAGTCGCTCCAGGGTGCGGTTGACCTGGGCGTCGCTGTCGAACGGTCCCAGGTACACCCGGTGGAACGTCTGCCCGTTTACTTGGACCTCGCGGATGTTCGCCTGCAGCCCCATCATCGCCAGCCGCGCTTTCATCTCGTCGGCCTGCGCGTACCGCCGGAACGAGCCGGTCTGCAAGAGCACGCGGCCCTGGGGTTCGGGGCGGCTTTCCGGGGTCGGAGCCGGTTCAGGGGTGGCGGCCCGGGGAGTCGCGGGCGCCGGCGGAGGCGGTACCCGTACCTCGTCCTGGGGCAGCAGCTCGTAGAACTGGAAGCGGGTGCGATCCTGCGGGATGGGCTCGGGCCTCGGTTCCTGGGCCGGGGGCGCCGGAGCGGCCGTCTCCCCGTGCGTGAGCCAGCCGGGATCCTGCCCCATCCGGTCCGCCCCCTGCAGGTAGAACACCGCCGCGACGGCCAGACCGACCAGCATGCCCGCGAGCAGCCAGACCCATCCGGGAATCGGACGGCTGCCGTGTTGCGGGGCCGGCCTGCGCCGGACCTTGCGTGCCTGGGCCATGTTGAAATCCTAACCGATCTTGAGTTTGCCGGCGCGGCCGTTCAGCGGTCCCGCAGCGCCGGAAAGCGGGTGGCGCGCAAGCGCTGCGATCTGTGGGCTACATGCTCTCGGGAGCACGGACACCGAGCAGGCCCAGACCGTTCGCAAGCACCTGCCGGATGCCGCCGATCAGCGCCAGCCGTGCCCCGATCAGTTCCGGATCCTCGGCATTCATGAACGGCACCGCGTTGTAATAGGCGTGGAAGCCGGCGGCGAGGTCGCGAAGGTACTGGGCCAGCTGGTGCGGTTCGTGCGCGAGCGCCGCGGTCGCCACGAGTTCGGGAAAGCGGTCCAGCCGGGTCAGCAGGTCCGTCTCCGGGTCCAGCGTCAGGCGGGACACTTCGGGGCCGTTCGCCGCGGCGGCGGACAGCCCGCGCTCGGCCGCCTGGCGCTGCACGCTGGCGATGCGCGCATGGGCGTACTGGATGTAGTACATCGGGTTGTCGTTGGACTGGGTCTTCGCCAGTTCCAGGTCGAAATCCAGGTGCTGTTCGCAGCGGCGCTGCACGTAGAAATAGCGTGCCGCATCGGAGCCCACCTCGTCTCGCAGTTCCCGCAGCGTCACGAAACTGCCGGAACGCGTCGACATCTGCACGCGTTCGGTGCCGCGATACAGGATCGCGAACTGGACCAGCAGCACGTCCAGACGCGCGTCGTCGAGGCCCAGCGCGCGCAGCGCGGCCCGCACGCGGGCAACGTAGCCGTGATGGTCTGCGCCCCAGACGTTGATGATGCGGTCGAAGCCGCGCTCGAACTTGTCCCGGTGGTAGGCGATGTCGGAAGCGAAATAGGTGTAGTCGCCGTTCTCGCGGCGCACCACGCGGTCCTTGTCGTCGCCGTACTCGGTGGAGCGGAACCACAGCGCGCCGTTGTCCTCGTAGAGCGCTCCGCGTTCCTGCAGCAGCGCGACCGCGGCGTCGATCGCTCCGGAATCCGCAAGACTGTGTTCGGAGAACCAGTTCTGATAGTGCACCCCGAACGCGCCGAGGTCGTCGCGGATGTCGTCGAGGATCGCGTTCAGACCATGGTCGAAGAACTGCCGGTACAGCGTCGGACCCAACAGTTCCCGGGCGCGATCGACCACGGCATCGATGTAGGCCTCCTTGTCGCCCCCATCGGGTTCGTCCGCCGGCAGATCTCGCAGCACCGCGTCGGCAGGATGCACGCCGGCATCCTTCAGCAGCACCGCGAGGTCGTCGGCGATCGCGTTGACGTATTCGCCCCGGTAGCCGTTGGCCGGAAACGGCAGCTCCACGCCGCGTTTCTGGAGGTAGCGCAGCCACACGCTTGCCGCCAGGATGTTCATCTGCCGCCCGGCGTCGTTCACGTAGTACTCGCGTGTCACGTCGAAACCGCAGAACGCGAGCAGATCGGCGACCGTCGCGCCGTAGGCCGCGCCGCGACCGTGACCCACGTGCAGCGGGCCGGTCGGGTTGGCCGACACGAACTCCACCTGCACGCGCTGCCCCTGACCGACGTTCGATCGGCCGTAATCGGCGCCGCCATCGGCGATGGCCGCGAGGACCGCGAAGCGCGCGTCGTCAGCGAGCCGGAAGTTGATGAACCCGGGGCCGGCGACCTCGACTGCGGCCAGCCCTGCCACATCGGGCAGTGCCGCCGCGATGCGTTCGGCGATCTCGCGCGGCTTGCGGCGGGCGGGCCGCGCCAGTTGCATCGCAAGGTTGGTTGCGAAATCGCCGTGCTCGCGCTCGCGGGCGCGGGTCAATTGCACCTCGACGCCGTGGTCCGGGGGGAGGGTGCCTTCCTGCACCAGCTGTGCGAGCGCCGTCTCCAGCGCCTGGACGAGCGTTTGTTTCAAGGCCGTGATAACCGGTAGTTGGAGACAGCCCGCTATTGTAACCGCAAGCGCCGGTCGAGTGGGCACGGCCACCGCAGGCAACAGGGTTCCCGAATAATCCCGCCTTTCGGAACACCAGGTTAACGTGAAAGAACCCGCGGCGCGCGTCCGGGGTGACCTGTAGGGCGGAAAAGCGCAGCGTCATCCGCCATACGGCGCTCGCAGTGCCCAGGCGCCCGCGGCAATCCGGGCGCCAGCTGGCGGATGACGGCCTTCGGCCTTTTCCGCCCTACGCCTCTTTCATCATCGGGGGTGGCTGCGTGCGCCATGAGAGTTAATCTCGAGATCTCAGGCGAGGGTGATCGGGTCGACGTCGATGCTGATGCGCAGGCTGCGCGGGGGCGGGTGCGCTTCCCAATGGCGCCGGGTCTCGCCAAGGGTGTGATGCAAGGTTGCCCGGCGGCTGCTCGCCAGCAGGATCTGCTCGCGATACCGGCGGTTCACCCGGTGCCGTGGCGCCGGCGCCGGCCCCAGCACGCGCACCTCGCGGGCGTGACGGCGCAGCTGGCGCACCATGTCCTCGGCCTGGCGCTGGGTTGCCTCGGGGCCCGGCCCGTCGATCCGGATCAGCGCCAGATATCCGTACGGCGGCATTCCCGCCTGGTGCCGTTCGTCGAGCAGCGGGTCGACCATGGCCGCGTAGTCCCCGCCCCGCAGTGCGCGCATCAGCGGGTGTTCCGGGTGCCCGGTCTGGATCAATACCTCGCCTGGATCCCCAGCCCGGCCCGCGCGACCGGCTGCCTGCAGCACGAGTTGCAGGGTCTGCTCGGCGGCGCGCAGATCCGCACTGAACAGGCCCTGGTCGACGTCGATGATGCCCACCAGCCCGACTCGGGGGAAGTCGTGGCCCTTGGCCAGGATCTGGGTGCCGACGACGATCCCAGCCTCCATCCCGCGGATCGCTTCGAGGCTCTGTTCCAGCGCGCCGCGCCGCCGGATGCTGTCGCGGTCCAGGCGGATCAGCGGTGTGTCCGGAAAATGCCGGGACAGGGCGCGTTCGAGGCGCTGGGTTCCAACTCCAAGGTGGCGCAGCGCCTGCCCGCACTGCGGGCAGGCGTCGCTCAGCGGCTGGATGTATCCGCAGAGGTGGCAGACCGAACGCCGGATCGCGGCATGGACGGTCAGATGCGCGTCGCAGCGCGGACAATCCGCCACCCAGCCGCAGTGGTCGCAGCTCAGTACCCGGGCGAAGCCCCGCCGATTGAGCAGCATGAAGCACTGGCGCCCCTGTGCCAGCGTGCCGCGCATCGCGTCGAGCATCGGGGTGCTGAGACCTTCGTCGGTCGGGTGGACCCGGGTATCCAGGCAGTGCACCGCCGGCGGCTGGGAGCCGTCCGGGCGCGTGCCGAGGCGCAGGTGGCGGTAGCGTCCGCTGCGAGCCTTCTCCAGCGTCTCCAGCGTCGGTGTGGCCGACCCCAGCACCACCGGCACCGATTCGAGGTGCCCGCGCAGGATGGCGAGATCGCGGGCATGGTAGTGCAGGCCGTCCTGTTGCTTGTAGGCGGGGTCGTGCTCCTCGTCGACGATGATCAACCCCAGCCGCGGGAGCGGGGTGAACAGCGCCGAGCGGGTGCCGAGCAGCAGGGGGCGTTCGCCGCGCCGGGCGTCGTCCCAGGCGCGCAGGCGGTCGTTCACGGCCAGTCCCGAATGCAGCGCCGCGACCTGGCCCGGAAAGCGGCGGCTGACGCGCTGGATCAGCTGCGGCGTCAACGCGATCTCGGGAATCAGGATCAGGACCTGCCCGCCCTGGTCGAGGGTCTGCGCGGCGGCCTCCAGGTAAACCTCGGTCTTGCCGCTGCCGGTCACGCCGTCGAGCAGCAATACCCCTGGCTGGCCGCTTGCACCGACGATCTCCGCGAGGGCATCGCGTTGTTCCGGGGTCAGGGGGAACGCCGGCCCGCCGCCCGAGGGTTCGGTGGTCGCCACGGTGGCGGGTTCGGTCCCCAGCAGTCCGCGGTCGGCCATCCGCTCGAGTTCCGCCCGGCGCAATCCTAGTCCGGTGAGGTCGTTCAGCGCCTCGCGGGTCAGCGGCGCCCGGGCCTCGCGCAACGCGTCGATCGTCGCCTGCTGGCGCGGACCGATGCGCCGGGGCGGGTCCGCGTCGATATCGGCACGCCAAAGGGGTTCGGGAACGCGCGGGCCGGGCAGGGGGGCGCCCCGCCGGAGTGCGGGCGGCAGTGCGTTGAGCACGACCTCGCCCAGCGGATGGTGATAGTAGCGGGCGGTGAAGCGCAGCAGTTCCAGCAACGGTGCGGTCAGCACGGGATCCGGATCGATCAGCGCGCCGACCGTCCGGATCCGGGAGGTCGCGACCGCCGGAGTCGCCACCGATTCCATCACGACCCCGACCGTGTCGCTGCGCCCGAACGGCAGGCGGACCCGCTGTCCCGGGAGCAGCCGAAGCTCCGGCGGACAGCGGTAGTCGAACAGCCGGTCGAGTGGGCGGTCGATCGCGACCCGAACGAAGGTTTCCTGCGGCATGGGTGCCAGTCTACGGGATCGCGCTGGCAGGCGAGTTATCCACGAAACCTGTGGATAACTTTGTGGAAAGATTTGGGGTAGTGGTCAGGAACCCAGGCCTGGCAAGGGTGTATGTCAATTTGGTTAAAAAATGCCCAGAATCCTCGAATTGTTCAAAAACAATAACTTGAGGTTTCTTCGTTCGAGTCGTTCAGAGGAGTGCGCGCTATCCGTACCGGCCGGACCCGGAGCGCCGGGCTTGTGCATAACCCCGGTGCCCCAAAAAACGCAAGGCCCGGGACATGCCCGGGCCCTGAGCCGACAGCGGGGTGTGTTCCCCGGTTCAGCCGATCTCCTTGATCGCGCTGATCAGTTCCGATGCGACCTTCTGGCCGTCCCCGTACAGCATGCGCGTGTTGTCGGCGTAGAACAGGTGGTTTTCGATGCCCGAGAATCCCGCGCCTCGTCCCCGCTTGACCACGATCACGTTCTTGGTCTGGTCGGCGTTCAGGATCGGCATTCCGTAGATCGGGCTGTCCGGATCGGTTCGCGCGATCGGGTTCACCACGTCGTTCGCACCGATGACGATCGCGACGTCGGCGGTCTTGAACTCGTTGTTGATCTCGTCGAGGTCGTAGATGATGTCGTAAGGAACGCCGGCTTCGGCCAGCAGCACGTTCATGTGGCCGGGCATGCGGCCCGCGACCGGGTGGATCGCGAATTTCACCGCGACCCCGCGCTCGATCAGCAGCTGCGTCAGTTCCCAGATCTTGTGCTGGGCCTGCGCCACCGCCATGCCGTAGCCGGGCACGATGATCACCTTGCTGGCGAAGGCCATCATGATCCCGGCGTCGGGGGCTTCGATCGGCTTCAGGCTGCCGGTCACCGCCTCGGCTTCGCCGGTCCCGCCGCCGAACTGCTTGAACAGCACGTTCGTCAGCTTACGGTTCATCGCCTTCGCCATCAGCTGGGTCAGCAGCGTGCCGGCGGCGCCGACCACGACCCCGGCGATCATCAGCGCCGGGTTGTCGAGCACGAAGCCCTTGAAGCCGACCGCGAGGCCCGTCAGCGCGTTGTACAGCGAAATCACCACCGGCATGTCGGCGCCGCCGATCGGCAGCGTCATCATCACGCCGAAGGCGAGCGCGAGCACGAAGAACAGCAGCAGCACGAAGCCGTTCACGTCGCCGCCGCTGAACGCCAGCGACAGGCCCAGCAGTACGGTGATCGCGAACACCGCCAGGTTCACCCACTGCTGTGCCGGGAAGTGCACGGTCTTGTCCATCAGCCCCTGCAGCTTCGCGAACGCGACCATCGAGCCGGAGAACGCAACCGAGCCGATCAGCGAGCCGAGCACCGCGATGCCGAGCACCACGTCGGAGGCGCCGGGTTCGGCCTGCAGCAGGTAGATCGCGCCGATGCCGGCGGCGGCACCGCCGCCCATGCCGTTGTACAGCGCGATCATCTGCGGCATGTCGGTCATCGCGACCTTCTTGCCGCTCCACCAGGCCAGGCCACCGCCGATCGCGATCCCGAGGATGATCAGCAGATAGTTGACCGTACCGTCGAGTTCCGGATGGGCGAAGGTGACCACGGTCGCGATGACCATGCCGACCCCGGCCCAGACGATGCCGCGCCGCGCGGTGGTCGGCGACGACATCTGCTTCAGGCCGACGATGAACAGAATCGCCGCAACGAAGTAGGCGATGTTGATGACGGTGACGACCAGGCCCATTACTTGTCTCCCTTGCTGGTCTTGAACATCTCCAGCATGCGTTCGGTCACCACATAGCCGCCGACCGCGTTACCGGCGGCGAGAATCACCGCCACGAAGCCGATCAGCTGCTCCAGCGGGGTGGCCGCGTGTCCCAGGGCCACCATCGTGCCGACGAGCACGATGCCGTGGATGAAGTTGGAACCCGACATCAGCGGCGTATGCAGGATCACGGGCACCTTGGAGATCACCTCGTAGCCGGTGAAGGCCGCGAGCATGAAGATGTACAACGCGACAAAACCCTCGATCATGATGCGTCTCCCTGGATCGCTTCGCGGGTGGGGGCGTGGACGATCTCGCCGTCCCGGGTCAGGCAGCTGCTGGCGATGACCTCGTCGTCCCAGTCCGGTTTGAACTCGCCGTCCTGAAGCATCGGGCTCAGGAAATTGAGCACGTTCTTCGCGTACATTTCAGATGCATGCAGCGCGACCTGCGAGGCGATGTTCAGCGGTCCGTGGATGATCACGTCGCCGTGTTCGATGGTCTCGCCGGGCCGGGTCAGCTCGCAGTTGCCGCCGCCCTCGGCGGCCAGATCGACGATGACCGCGCCGGCCTTCATTCCCTCGACCATCGACGCCGGGATCAATTTCGGCGCCGGGCGTCCCGGGATGGCGGCGGTGGTGATCAGCACGTCGGCCTTTGCGATGAAACCGGCCAGCGCCTGTTGCTGCTGCTGTTTCTCGTCGTCGGTCAATTCCCGCGCGTAGCCGCCTTCACCCTCGGCCTTCACGCCCAGGTCCAGGAACTTGGCGCCCAGCGATTCGACCTGCTCCTTGGTCGCGGAGCGCACGTCGTAGGCTTCGACCATCGCGCCCAGCCGCCGCGCGGTCGCGATCGCCTGCAGGCCCGCGACCCCGGCGCCGATCACGACCACCTTCGAGGGGCGGATCGTGCCGGCGGCGGTGGTGAGCATCGGGAAGAAGCGGCAGGACAGGTCGGCCCCCATCAGCGCGGCCTTGTAGCCGGCCACGGCCGCCTGGGAGGACAGCGCGTCCATGCTCTGCGCGCGCGAGATGCGCGGGATCAGTTCCATCGCGAAGCTGAGGATCTTCCGCTTCTGTAGCGTGGCGACCAGCTCCGGGCTGCGATGGGCGTGGAAGAAGCCGACCAGGGTCGAACCCTCGGGCAGCTTTTCCACCTCGGCGACGGTGGGCGGGGCGACGCGCACCATGATATCGGCCTGCGCGTACACGGCCTCTGCGTCCAGCAGTTCCACTGCGGAATACGCGGCATCCGGGAAGCGCGCAGCCAGGCCCGCATCCCGTTCGATCTGCACCGACACACCCATCTGCCCGAGGCGCCCGGCCACCGTCGGATCCAGGGCCACTCGGCGTTCCCCGCTTGCAGTTTCCTTCGGCACCGACAATCTGACTGGCATGCGCTCTCTCCCCGGGCCCATGTTGTTGCGGGCCGTTCTGGCGGATCGTTCTCTGAATGTGGCCGTCGCACCGGTTTGGTGCGCCACGGCAAAAGGGACGGGGGAGTGTAGCGGAATCGGCGGCTCGCTTAAACCGGACAGGTAGAGCAGGTGTTCTGCCAGGCCGGTCGGGTGGACCGTGAACGCGCCCGCCGGCGTCCATCGGTGCAGAAATTGCATTCAGGCCCATGCGTGTTTATTGTCCTGCGAGTTCGGCCGAGACTTGGGAGTCCCCCATGGTGCCGCTGCAACAGCAGGTCCTGCGTACGGACGCTTCGGGAATGCCGCTGGAATGGATCGATTACCAGCAGGCGGTCCGCCTGTATCATGGCGGCCAGGTGGCCTATGCCTGCGGAAGCCTGCTGTATCGCGTGCGCGGTGGCATCAGCGCGCGGACCGGGTTTCGCTCGGTCGTCGAGGTCAACTCGATCGTCGCCACCCATGGAACCAACCGTGCGATCCACCAGGGCTACGTGCCGCCCCTGAACAACGGCACGCTGTTCCGCCGCGATGCCCACATGTGCTTGTATTGCGGCAGTCATTTCGCCGCGCGCGACCTGTCCAGGGATCACGTGACACCCCTGAGCCAGCAAGGCGACGATAGCTGGACCAACGTGGTGACCGCATGCAAGCGCTGCAACAACCACAAGGCCGGCCGGACGCCGGAACAGGCAGGGATGCAGTTGCTGGCGATCCCGTTCCGGCCCACGCACGCGGAGTACGTGTATCTGAAGGGGCGCCGGGTGCTGGCCGACCAGATGGATTTCCTGCAGGCGCACTTTCCGCGCAGCAGCCCGTTGCGCGACCGCCTGCGGCATTCCCGGGGAGCCGCCGATTAAGCCGCGTCGCGACGAGCCGAGCCTTCGGTCGCGAGCATGGGGGTGCCGGCCTGGCTGCAGTCCCGGGGCGCGCCGTTGCCAGCCCCCGGTCTCTCCACCCTTGAGGGAAACCCGTGAAATACCTTGGTGAAGCCGACTACACGCATGGCAGCCCATCCCGAGTCGGGGTCTTGGTCACGAACCTGGGCACCCCCGATGCGCCCACGCCGAAGGCGCTGCGCCGATACCTGAGACAGTTTCTCTGGGATCCCCGCGTGGTCGAGGTGCCGAGGCCTCTTTGGTGGCTGATCCTGAACGGCGTGATCCTGAACATCAGGCCCCGGCGCAGCGCCCGGAAATACGCTTCCGTCTGGACCCACGAGGGTTCTCCGCTACTGGTGATCGCGCAGCGCCAGGGGGAGGGGATTCGCCGGCGTCTCGCGCAGCTGGCAGCGGAACCGATTCCCGTTGCGGTGGGCATGCGCTACGGCAACCCGTCGATCCCGGACGCGCTGAACGAACTGCGCCAGCAAGGCGTGCGCAAATTGCTGGTGCTGCCGCTGTATCCTCAGTATTCCGCGAGCACCACCGCCTCGACGCTGGATGCGGTGTCGGAGGAACTGCGGCGCTGGCGCTGGACGCCGGATCTCCACTTCCTCGCCGGCTACGAGCGCGACCAGGGGTATATCAATGCCCTCGCGGCCAGCGTGCAGGAACACTGGGACCAGCACGGCCGTGCGGAACGGCTGATCATGTCGTTTCACGGAGTGCCTCGGCGCTACCTGCTGGCCGGCGACCCCTACCATTGCTTCTGTCATGCCACCGGCAATGCGCTGGCGCGGGCCCTCGGGCTGGACGACGGGCGCTGGCAGGTCACCTTCCAGTCGCGATTCGGCCGCGCGGAGTGGTTGCGCCCCTACACCGACGAGACCCTGGCGGCGCTGCCGGCGCAAGGGGTGAAAAGCGTCGACGTGATCTGCCCCGGGTTCTCCGCCGACTGCCTGGAAACCCTGGAGGAGATCGGCGACGAAAACCGGGAGATCTTCCTGGACGCCGGCGGCGAGCATTTCGCCTACATCCCGGCCCTCAACGACCGGCCGGACCACCTGGACTTCCTGTCCGACCTGATCCTGCGCAACCTCCGGCCCTGGCTCGATACGCTCGACAACGACCGCGAGCGGCTCGCCGACTCCCGCCAGCGCGCGCTGGAACTCGGCGCGCCCCGATAGATTGGTTGCCGTGCCCATGGCAGACCCCGAAATCGGGGCAGTGATCATTGGCGACGAACTGCTGAGCGGCAAGCGCCGGGACCGCCACCAGGCCGCGTTGATCGCGGCGCTCGCCGAACGGGGTCTGGAACTCGCCTGGGTGCGCATCGTCGGCGACGATGCCGGGCTGCTGACCGCTACCTTCCGCGAGACGACCCGCCGCGATGCCTGGGTGTTCAGCTTCGGCGGGATCGGCGCCACCCCCGACGACCGCACCCGGGCCTGTCTGGCCCGGGCACTGGGACGCCCGCTGGTGCGCCACCCGGAGTTCGTCGCGCTGCTCGAGGCGCGGTTCGGCACCGAGGCCTATCCGAACCGGGTGCTGATGGCCGATCTGCCGCAGGGGTCCGGGTTGATCCCGAATCCCGTGAACGGTGTCCCGGGTTTTCACTGCGAGCGCCATTTCTGCGTGCCCGGTTTCCCGGTGATGGCCGAGCCGATGGCGCGCTGGGTGATCGCCGACTATCTGGCCCGGCTGGCGCCGGCGCAGGCGCCGGTGGAGCGGTCGCTGCGGGTGCACGGGATCCCCGAAAGCCGGCTGGTGCCGCTGCTGAACGACTTCGAGGCGCGGTATCCCGAACTGCGCATCTCCAGCCTGCCGGGCAGCGTCGGTGACGTGCCCCGCGTGGAACTCGGGCTACGCGGTGCCCCGGCGCCGGTCGCGGCGGCCTTCGAGGAGCTCCGGCAAGCGCTCGTGGCCGGGGGCCTGGTCGCCGGCGAGCACGAGATCGAATGGCTGTCCGGCGGCACCACGCCCTCGGTATAGTACGGGCTGCGGGTTCCGCGGCAGTCGCGGGCCACCTTTCTTCCCCTGGAGCGCTACGCGTGGAAACGACGGGCTGTCGTTCGGACGCCGAACCCGGCGATGCCCTGGCATCGCGCGGCTGGGTGGTGTTGCCCCGATTCCTCGAACCGGGCCTGATCGGGTCGCTGCGCGACGAGGTCCATCGCGCCGGGCTTGCCGGAATGCGCCGCGCCGGGATCGGCCGTGGCCGGCAGCGCCGCGTGCTGGATGCGGTCCGGGGCGACTGGATCCGCTGGCTGGACGGTTCCACAGCCGCGCAGCGCGAATTCCTCGAACGCCTCGAGGAGCTTCGAATTCGCATCAATCGGGCGCTGATGCTGGGGCTGTTCGAAGTGGAGGCCCATTTCGCATTGTATCCGCCGGGCACTGGGTACGAGTGCCACTTGGATGCGTTCCAACAGGACAATCCGCGTCGGCTGTCGGCGGTGCTCTATCTCAACCGGCATTGGCGAAGGTCACAGGGAGGCGCTCTGGCGATCCATGATGCCCGGGGCCAGATCGTCGAGCATATCCTTCCCGAGGCCGGAACGATGGTGCTGTTCCTGAGCCAGACCGTTCCTCATGCAGTGTTGCCGACGCGGCGCTGGCGCGCCAGCATCGCCGCGTGGTTTCGCGTCCGGCCACTCGGTGCTCCGCCTGCCGGGGCAACGGTCGAACCGCCATCCGCGGTTGATGCATAATGCAGACCTAGCGTTCTGGCTGTCGCATCTCAATTACGCTCAGCGGGTATTTCCTTGATCCCGGTTCAATGCTGCTGCCCATGTCACCTCTGGAGAATCAATTTATGAAAAATGGCATCAGAACCCCAGCCGTGCTCGCGACATCGCTGATGATTCCCGCACTGCTCATTGGATGCGGAAGCAGCAGCAAGGATGATGAAACCATTGATCTTGGCCTGGATGGCAGCTGGGGGGGGCTGGTGGTCGACCTCGATGTCGGCTTTCGTACGACCGTCGCGACCATCGAGGGGAACCGTGTCAAGCGCGTGACCTCCGAAGGCCATGTTTTGGATGAAAACGCGCTGATCACCATGCGTCCGTTCAACCTCTTTGCAGTCGAGCCCGCACCTGAACCTGAACCCGAAGAAGATGAGAACGGCGCTGAAGGCTCTCCCGGCGATGCCGATGATGCCTCCGGTGATTTCGAAGGGCAGCTGCTTGCGGATCCGGACAAGGAGTACCTGCTCTTCATCGACAACGCCTGGGACCTGGGTCTGCTGCAGAAAGATGCCGACAGTGCCGGTCACGCCTCACTGCTTGACCTGAACGGCGAGTGGAGTGGTTCCGTGGTCGGGCAGTTGTTCGGTAGCGACGCGGATTTGTATCACTATCCCAGTCAGGGCACCTGTGCGCTCGGCGTCTGCGTGTTCACCGCGACTGGACCGGCACTCGATATCGACGATCGCTTCGTTCCGTTCCTCGACGCAATGGATAACGTGGTGACCGATATCACCGGGGTGCAGGCCACGATGACCGTGGTCCGGCGCGATCGGCTGGTGTTCGATTTCACGTTCGAGAATTCCCTGGGGCACTCCGGCTCCGGCGCATTCGTGATGAGCCCGGATCTCGACATGGTCGGAGGCTACGCCTGCCCGCCGCTTGCCACTGAGGTGGAGGTTTGCGAGTTCGCGCTCCTGCAAAGGCAGTGACGCCGGGCTGCGTCTGAACCACCCGAGATCCGCACGGAACTCGCCCGACCGGCCTCGGCCCGGGCTGGCGGACCTGAATGAAGAAACCGCCGCGATGGTCGAGCCGACCCGCAAGCGCTCCCAGTGGCTGCACTGGACGGTCGGCGTGGTGCTGGCGCTGGCCGTCGTGGTGGCGGTCCATTGGCTGGTGGGCTGGGCCGAGATCTGGGCTGCCTGGCGCGGCGTGCCGCCGCAGCTGCTGGCGCTCGGGGGCGGGCTTGCGCTGCTGAGTTACATCCTGCGCGCGGTCCGCCTGGCCACCGTGGCCGGCGGGCTCGAGGCCCGGGCCACGCCGCTGTCCTGGTTTCGGATCACCGCATTGCACCTGGCGGCGATCAACCTGGTGCCGGCACGTGCCGGCGAAGCAGCTCTCCCGCTGCTGATGCGCCGCCACTGCGATGTTCCGCTCGGGCGTGGCGTGGCCCTGCTGGTCGCGATCCGTCTGCACGACCTCGTCGCGATGGCGACGCTGGGACTCGCGGCCCTGACCTGGTTGCTGTACGGCCCCGCGCTGGCGGCGCTGGTGCTCGCGGCACTCGCTGCGGCCGGGTGGGCGGGGCTTGCTGTCGCGCCCCGGGTGCTGTTGCCGTGGGCGGCTCGCGGCGCCGCCTGGCTGAGGGCGGTGAGCTGGCCCCTGCGGCTGCTGCCGTCCCGGCTGGGGCGGGTGTACCTGCTGACGCTGGCGGCCTGGAGCGCCAAATGGCTTTCGCTGGCAGTCATTGCCGGCGCCGTCGCCGGCCTCGAACCGCTGCAGGCGCTGGTGGCGATCGGAGCCGCCGAGGTTGCGGCCCTGTCGCCGATTCAGGGGGTGGCCGGTGCCGGCACCTTCGAGGCGGCGGTGGCCGCGGCACTTGCGTTTACCGGGCTGGATGCCGCAGCGGCACTGCACGCGGCCGTGGTGCTGCATCTGTTTCTGCTGGGCGTGTCGGTGCTGCTCGGCACGGTGGCCGCTCTGCTGCCGCATCGCGGGGTCCGATCGTCGCCCGGCGAATCCTCCATGTAGCGGTCGGGTGCGTATAATCGGCGGCTCCTCCACGCCGAACCCCTGCGCATGTCCGAACCCGCTCCACTGTCAGCGCCTTTCCTATCCGTAATCGTGCCGTTCTTCAACGAGGCGGAGAATGCCGAGAAACTGGTGGACGAGGTGACCACGGTGCTCGGCGACTACCGCGGTATGTGGGAGTTGCTGTGCGTCGACGACGGCAGCGACGACGGTACCGCAGAGCGGCTGGAACGCAAGGCGGCGACAGCGCCGGAGCGCATCCGGGTGTTGCGGCTGCGGCGCAACTTCGGTCAGACGGCCGCGTTGCAGGCCGGGATCGACGCCAGCCGGGGCGAATTGATCGCGACCCTGGACGGCGACCTGCAGAACGATCCGGCCGATCTGCCGCGCATGGTGGATGAACTGCTGGAACGCGATCTCGATCTGCTGACGGGCTGGCGCCGCAACCGTCAGGACGGGTACCTGCTCAGGCTGCTGCCCTCGAAGATTGCCAACGCGCTGATCCGCCGCGTGACCGGCGTGCGCATCCGCGATTACGGCTGCGGCACCAAGGTCTTTCGCGGTGAAGTGCTGCGGCGGATCCGCCTGTTCGGCGAGATGCACCGCTTCATTCCGGTCTGGATCGCGGGCGTGACCGCGCCGGCCCGAATCGGCGAAACCCCGGTCAATCACCGCCCGCGCACCGGCGGGCGTTCCAAGTACGGGCTCTCGCGCGCATTCCGTGTGTTGCCCGACCTGCTGGCCGTCTTCTTTTTCCTGCGCTACCGCGCGCGTCCCGGTCATTTCTTCGGGTCGATCGGCATTGCCTTCGGGTTGATCGGTACCGCGATCATGGCCTGGCTGCTGATCGCGAAGCTGGGGTTCGGGCAGGACATCGGCGATCGGCCGCTATTGCTGTTCGGAGTGCTGGCGCTGGTGTTCTCCATCCAGTTTCTGACCACCGGGGTGCTTGCCGAACTGCTGGCGCGGACGTATTTCGATTCGCCCCGTGCGCCGTCCTACCTGTTGGCTCCGGGAAGCGAGACTCCGGAGCGACCGGGCAAGCGGCCTTCCGGCACTGGCGCCCCATCGGACACGCGTGATGCCTGATCGCCAGGGGCTGCCGGTCCTGCCGGTTGGGGCAGGTTGGTGGCTTGCGGTGGGCGGTGCGATCCTGCTCGCGTTCTTCTTCCGCCTCGGGGCCTGGCCACTGTTCGATCTCGACGAGGGTGCCTTTGCGCAGGCCACCCAGGAGATGATCGCGAGCGGCAATTACCTGGCGACCTGGCTCGACGGGCAGCCTCGCTACGACAAGCCGATTTTCAGCTACTGGATGCAGGCGCTTTCGGTGCATCTGTTCGGCCCGCAGGAGTTCGCGTTCCGGCTGCCCTCCGCGATCGCCGCGTCGATCTGGGTCGTGGCGGTCTTCGCGTTCGCTCGCGGCCGGATCGGCACGTCGGGAGCCGCTGCCGCGGCGCTGCTGATCGCGCTGGCGACCGGTTCGATGGTGATCGGGCGTGCGGCAACCGCCGATGCCTGGCTGAACCTCTGGCTGGCGCTGACCTTCCTGGAAATCGCCCGCTGGCAGGAGGCGCCGCGCCGTTCGGTGCTGTTGCGCGCCTACCTCTGGATGGCGCTGGGCTTTCTCACCAAGGGCCCGGTCGCGGTCGTGGTTCCGCTGCTCGCGAGCCTGGCATTCTTCGCCTCCGAGGGCCGGTGGCGGGAGTGGCTGCGCGCCGCGTTCGAGCTGCGCGGGTGGGCGGTGTTCCTGGCGGTCGCGCTGCCCTGGTATCTGCTGATCCTGGCGCAGGAAGGCCCCGATTTCTTTTACGGGTTCTTCGTCGAACACAATCTGCAGCGCTTCCTCGAGACCCGCGAGGGTCATGGTGGGAGCCTGTTCTACTATCTGCTGGTATTGCCGTTCGTTCTGTCGCCGTTCGCCGGCTGGATGATCGCGACGCTGGGCCGCTGGCGCCAGCGGCCCCGGGGGCTGGAGCGTCTTGCCTGGATCTGGTTTGGCGTCGTGTTCGTGCTGTTCTCGCTGTCCAGCACCCAGCTGCCGCATTACATTCTTTATGGGATCACCCCGCTGCTGCTGGTGCTGGCGATGCACCGTGATCGGCTGCGCAGCCCGTGGCTGGCGTTCCTGCCGGCGTTCCTGATGTTCGCGCTGATGTTGGCGCTGCCCTGGGTGCTGGCGCTCGCCGCCGGGCATGTGGATCGGGCTTACGAGCTCGAACTTGCCGAGCGCGCGCTGACCATTCTGGATAGCCGCTACCTGCTGTCGATCCTTGCGTTCACGCTGGCAGCGTTTGCGGTCATCTGGGTCCGGCAGCTGCGAATATGGCAACGCCTGATCGCGATCGCGGTGCTGCAGGCGCTTGCGCTGACCACGACCCTTATTCCCGCGCTGGCTGCGATCCAGCAGGTTCCGGTGCGGGATGCGGCGGAGATCGCGCGCAACCTGGAGCCCAATGTGGTGGCCTACAGCATCAATATGCCGAGCTTCAGCGTGTACCGCGGCATGGCGACCGAGCGCCGGATGCCGGTGCCCGGTGAAGTCGTGGTGACTCGGTCGCATGTGGTGGCCGACATCGCCGCGGCGTATCCGGATTGTGAACTCGACATCCTGTATCACCAGGGCGGGATCGTGCTGCTGCAGGTGCTACGGGAGGGAGAGTACTGCGATGGCGAATGAGGCTCGCGGGCTCGAGCGGATGCGGTGGGAACTCGACCGGCTGTGGTCCGAGCCCGGTGGCATGCGCTCGGCGTCCGGAGACCGCTGGCTGCTTGGGGGCGGGGCGGTGGGGATCGCGCTTGCGGCGCTGATCTGGCATCTGGGCGGCCCGTTCGTCGGTTTTCAGCCGGTCAACGCGGCGCTAGAGTCCGCGCCCGACGCTTTCTGGGGGCTGCTCAGCAGCGCCGGAGACGGGCTGGTGCTGGGTGTGCTGGTGCTGTTCGTCGCCCGGCGCTATCCCCGGATCCTCTGGATATTCTTCCTGGGTGTGATCGTGGCCGGCATCCTCACCCATGTACCCAAGGAGCTCCTCGACCTGCCGCGCCCGGCCGCGCTGTTCGAACCCGGCAGCTTCCACCTGATCGGACCCGCATTGCATTCCAAGGGGCCGCCGTCCGGGCACTCGCTGGCGGTGTTTCTGGTCGCTGGAATCGCCGTGTATTTCGTGCGATCCGGGTTTCTGCGCTTGGTCCTGCTCGCGGGCGCGGCGCTGGTGGCGCTCAGCCGGGTTGCGGTCGGGGCGCACTGGCCGCTGGATGTGGTGCTGGGGAGCGGCCTCGGCCTGGTGGGGGCATGGCTGTCGATCCGGATCGCCGAGTGGTTGCCCTGGGGGCGCAACCCCTGGGTTTATCTGGCCACGCTGGCTTTTTTCGTGGGCGCAGCCGGGGTGCTGCTTCTTTCCTTCGATCCGGGGTATCCGCTGGGCCGGGAGCTGAGCGTGTTCGTGGCCGCCAGTACCCTGATCGTCGTTTTCCGGCATCACCTGGTCGATCCCGCGCCGGCGGCAGCCGACTTGCCCAGGGGCCGGAACGTCCCGCCAGCCTAGGGAAACGCGAATGGCGCCTGGAGCGGGTGCCTACCCGCTTCGGTGGGCAAAGGGGCGGGTTGGAGGCAGCGGTGGGCGACGGCGATCGCTCAGGCGTTGTAGCGCACCTCCCCGTGGTTCGAGAGATCGTAGCCGCCGAGTGCGGCGGCCTGGCGCTGGAAGCGCTCGGTGCGCGCGAACCGGAACAGCGCCTGCAGGCTGGGCTGAAAGTACGCGCGCCGGCGCATGCCCAGATCGAAGCGTTCCTGGCACAGCGGGATGAAATCGAGCCCGTGACGGCGCGCCGCGGCCTCGACTCCGACACCGCAGTCCGCGTTGCCGCCCCGCACCTCCAGCGCCAGGTCGTCATGCGTGAGTGCGCGGTGAGCCAGCACGCGCAGATCGGTGACCTCGAGGCCCGCTTGCCGCAGCAAATCCCGCAGCAGCACATCGGCGCCGGTACCCTCCGGTCGGCGCACCACCCGGACCTCCGCGCGCGCCAGCGACGGGATGTCCGTGATTCCGAGCGGATTGCCGGAGGCGACGATCAGGCCCTGGTTACGCCGTGCCCACTCGATCGTGACCAGGTCACGCAGTCCGCCGAGGCCGCAGCGCGCCGGGTCGTTCCAGCTGCCGTCCTCGTGCACCAGATGGAAACCGATCGCCTGGGCTTCGTTCGCGATCAGCCGATGGATGCCGTCGCCGCTGCCGTTCAGCAGCAGGGCCAGACCCGATCCGGACTCCCGTACCGCCCACTCGAGCAACGGGTCGTGACTGCCAGCGAGCACCGCGGGGGTATCGGCGCCCAGCGGCGCGTCGCTCTCGAGATGGTTCATCAGCCAGAGGTCGATGGCCTTGCGCGGGAACAGCAGCTTCCCGGTGATGCGGACACAGGGAATCACGCCCTCGCGAACCAGATCGTAGACCTTGCGCTCGCCGAGCCGCAGATACGCGGCCACCTCGGCGGTCGTCATCATCTCCGGACATGACTGCATATTCATGATTGAAATGGTTCCAGATTCCCGGCCACCAAAGTGGCCGCAACAGAAGCGGTAGAATGCAGCTTATCACACCGTCGGCAAGAGCCGTTGAACAGTTCCGATCCCTTCAGCCTCGCCCTGTCCCTGATCGTGAACCGGGATCCGGGACTGTACTCCATCATCCAGCTTTCGCTGCAGGTGAGCCTGACGGCGGTAGTGCTGGCCAGCCTGCTGGCGTTGCCGCTCGGCGCGCTGATCGCGCTGTTCCGCTTCCCCGGGCGCGGGCTCGTGATCACCGCGCTGAACGCGTTGATGGGGCTGCCCCCGGTCGTCGCCGGCCTGATCGTCTATCTGAGCCTCTCGCGCGCCGGCCCCCTGGGCCAGTTCGGCCTGCTGTTCACACCCACCGCGATGGTGATCGCGCAGACGCTGCTGGTGCTGCCGATCGTCGCGGCGCTGACCCGACAGGCCATCGAGGACCTCTGGGACGAGTACCGGGAACAGCTTCGTTCGCTGGGCTCCGGACGGCTGCGCGCCGTGCCGACGCTGTTGTGGGATGCCCGGATCACGCTGACCACCGTGGTGCTGGCGGGGTTCGGCCGGGCCAGCGCCGAGGTGGGCGCGGTGCTGATCGTGGGCGGCAACATCGAGGGCGTGACACGGGTGATGACCACCGCGATCGCATTGGAGACCAGCAGGGGAGACCTGCCGCTCGCCCTCGCGCTGGGCCTGGTCCTGCTGGCCCTGGTCGCATTGATCAACGGCACCGCCTACCTGCTGAGCGGAATCGGCAGGAAACACATGCAATGACTTCGGGCAATGACTTTGGGGAGCACAACATGATGCCGATGACCGCGAACGTGGCCGAACGCGCGCTGGTGGAGCTCAGCGAGGTCTCGTTCGTTCGTTCCGGAAACGCGTTGCTGGATCGCGCCAATCTCGCGCTGAGACCCGGCGGGCGGACGATCATCGTCGGTCCGAACGGCTCCGGGAAGAGCCTGCTGATGCGCATCGCGCACGGTCTGGTGAAGCCCTCGCACGGCCGTGTGGACGTCGGCCGGCCGGATGGATGCCGGCTGCGACAGGCGATGGTGTTCCAGCGCCCGGTACTGCTGCGGCGCTCGGCGCTCGCGAACGTGATCCACGCACTCGCGCTGGCCAAAGTCCGGCGGCGCGAGCGGCGGGACCAGGCGGAGCGGGCGCTGGCCGCGTTCGGGCTTTCCGGGGTGGCGCACCGGCCGGCCCGGATTCTCTCCGGCGGGGAACAGCAGCGGCTGGCGCTGGCCCGGGCCTGGGCCCTGAATCCCGAGGTGCTGTTTCTCGACGAACCCAGCTCGGCGCTGGATCCGGCGGCGACCAAGGCGGTGGAAGACGCGGTCAACGCGTTTCATGCACAGGGGACCAAGATCGTGATGATCACCCACGACCTTGGGCAGGCCCGCCGTCTGGCCGACGACGTCGTGTTCATGTGCTGCGGGAGAATTGTCGAACACGCGCCGGCATCCCGGTTCTTCTCGTCGCCGGCGACGACCGCCGCCGCCCGCTTCGTTCGCGGCGAACTGATCCTCGAAACCGACGTATCCGCTCCCCACACGCCCCTGGGAGGTTCCTTCTGATGGGGCACTGGGCATCGCGGCTCGCGGCCCTGCCGCTGCTGTTCGCCGCCGCAGTGCTTCCGAGCGGGCCGGTGGGAGCGGATACGCCCTTCATCACGCTGGCCTCGACCACCTCCTCCGAGCAGTCGGGTCTGTTTCGCGTGCTGATACCGGCGTTCACCGAACGCACGGGTGTTCAGGTGCGCGTCGTCGCGGTCGGTACCGGGCAGGCCTTCACCATCGGCCGTCGGGGCGATGCCGATGCGCTGCTGGTCCATCACCGGGAAGGTGAAGACGCTTTCGTCGCGGAAGGCTTCGGAATCGAACGGCGCGACGTGATGTACAACGACTTCGTCCTGATCGGGCCGCGCGCGGATCCTGCCGATGTGGCCGGCGCGGCGAACGTCGCCGAGGCGCTGCAGCGGATCCACGACACGCAGACCCCGTTCACCTCGCGCGGCGACGACAGCGGCACCCACCGCAGGGAACGCGGCCTGTGGGAAAATGCGGGTCTGCAACCGCAGGGCCGCTGGTATCGGGAACTGGGGAGCGGCATGGGGGCGGCGCTGAACACCGCAGCGGCGATGAACGCCTACGTACTGGCGGACCGGGGAACGTGGCTGAGTTTCCGGAACCGTCAGGAGCTCGACATCCTGTTCGAGGGCGATCCGCTGCTGTTCAATCCCTATGGGAGCATCCCGCTCGATCCCGAGCGTTTTCCCTGGGTCAAGGCGGATCTCGCCTGGCAGTGGCACGAGTGGATCACCTCGCCCGAAGGGCAGGAGCGCATCAGCCGCCATACCATCGGCGGTGAGCCACTGTTCTTTCCTTCGCTGGAACGCTGACGCTCGAAATTAACCTGAAAGAACCCGGCGCGTCCCGGGTGACCCGTAGGGCGGAAGAGCGCAGCGTCATCCGCCGCTCGGCGTTCGCGCTTCCCCGGCGTCTGCGGCAACCCCGGCGCCGGATGGCGGATGACGGCCTTCGGCCTCTTCCGCCCTAGGCCTCTTTCATCATCGGGGGTGGCCACATAGGCCATGGAAGTTAACTTGAAAGAACCCGGCGCGTCCCGGGTGACCCGTAGGGCGGAAAAGCGCAGCGTCATCCGCCGCTCGGCGTTCGCGCTTCCCCGGCGTTTGCGGCAACCCCGGCGCTGGATGGCGGATGACGGCCTTCGGCCTCTTCCGCCCTACACTTCGTTCATGGTCGGGGGTGGCCCCGGGGGGCATGAAAGTCGGCGGCGCTTCGACGCCGACCGGGTTGCGGCATGCTACTTGCAGCGTGTGGTTAGGCAGAAGGGAAAAGACTCACGGCAGGGCGGGCTGCAGCGCGAATGCAAAGGACAGGAATGGCAACCCAGAGGCATGGAGTACCGGATCGGCTGATCGACCGCTTCGGACGGCAGGTCACCTACGTCCGCCTGTCCGTGACGGACCGCTGCGACTTTCGCTGCGTGTACTGCATGGGCGAGCGCATGACCTTCATCCCGCGTGCGCAGCTGCTGACGCTGGAGGAAATGGCCACGGTGGGGCAGGCATTTGTTGCGCTGGGGGTACGGAAACTGCGCATCACCGGCGGCGAGCCGCTGGTGCGCAGGAACGTGATCTCGCTCATCCGGCAACTGGGCCGGTTGCCCGGGCTCGAGGAGCTCACGCTGACCACCAACGGTTCGCAGCTCGAGCGGCTCGCCCGCCCGCTGTGCGATGCCGGGGTGAAGCGCATCAACATCAGCCTCGACTCGCTGGACCCGCAGCATTTTCGGCGCATCACGCGCATCGGCGACCTGAGCAAGGTGCTCCGGGGGATCGACGCGGCGCTTGCCGCGGGCTTCGAACGCATCAAGCTGAATACCGTCGCGATCCGTGACCGCGGCGACGACGAGGTGCTGGCCCTGCTGGACTTCGTGCTCGCACGCGACATGGACATCACCTTCATCGAACAGATGCCCGCCGGGGTCGACGACGAAGCACTGGCGCCGGCCTTTGTCTCCAGTGCCGAGGTTCTCGACCTGATCCGCAGCCGCCACGACGTCGTCGCGACCGACGAGACGACCGGCGGGCCGGCCCGCTATTACCGGATTCCGGGAAAGGCAACGCGTATCGGCTTCATCTCGCCCCGTAGCCACAGCTTCTGCGAACGCTGCAATCGGGTGCGGGTGACCACCGAGGGCAAGCTGCTGCTCTGCCTGGGTCAGGAACAGTCGGTGGACCTCAAGCAGGTGCTGCGCGCCCATCCCGGCGACCTGATCCGCCTGAAACGGACCATCGCCGCAGCGATGGAACTCAAGCCGAGAGGGCATGACTTCAACCTCCCGCAGGACCGCGGCGTGGCGGTTCGCCCGATGAGCGCGACCGGCGGCTGAACGCGGGACCCTCTGCGCGTCACGCGGGCGACGCCGCGGTACGCCCCCACTGCTGGAGTTTGCGGTCCAGCGTCTTGCGCGAGATCTCGAGTTTTCGGGCCGCTTCGGACTTGTTGCCGCCGCAGCCGTCGAGCACCGCCTGGATATGCCTTTTTTCGATCGCGGCCAGCGTGATCGGGGCGCCGGGAACGGCTTCCGGGACTGCCGCGCCCGATCCTTCGGGCCGGGTTTCCTGTGCGAGTTCGCGCAGGCAGGCGGCGGGTGATATCCCCAGCAGCACCGCGCGCTCGATCACATTGCGCAGTTCGCGAACGTTCCCGGGCCAATCGTGTGTATTCAGGGCTTCGATGTCCTCTTCGGTGATCGGAACGGGCGGCATCGACAACTCGTCGGCGAGCGTTCTGACGAAGTGCTCGGCGAGCACCGGAACGTCCTCGCGCCGCTCCCTCAGCGCCGGCATCCGGATGGTCAGGACGTTGATCCGGTAGTAGAGATCCTCGCGGAAGTCGCCGGCCCGAACCGCTTCCGCAAGATCGCGGTTGGTGGCCGCGATCACCCGCACGTCCACCGGAACCTCCCGGTTGCCTCCCACCGGGCGAATCTTCTGGTCGTCGAGAACCCGCAGCAGCTTGCTCTGCATCGCCATCGGCATCTCGGCGATCTCGTCGAGGAACAGGGTTCCCCCGTCGGCATAGGTGAACAAGCCGTTGCGCGCCTGGTGCGCACCGGTGAACGCGCCTTTTGCGTGGCCGAAAAGCTCGCTTTCCAGGAGTTCCGGCGAAATCGCGCCGCAGTTGATCGGCACGAAACTGCCGGTACGCTGGCTGAACGCATGCAGTGAGCGGGCCGCCACCTCCTTGCCGGTTCCCGACTCCCCGAGCACCAGCACCGTCGCCCGGGTCGACGCCACGCGCTTGATGACCGCGCAGACCGACTTGACCATTTCGCAGTGCGCAACCACCAGTTCTTGCGGCCGTTGCTGGAGTACCGGCCGGGTGGCTTCGTTCGCCGCGTTGCCGTGCCGGCGCCGGGCGAACGAACGATCCACGGCGGATTCGATCCGGGCGAGGTGCAGCGGGCGAACCAGATAGTCCGACGCGCCTGCACGCACAGCGGCGATTGCGCTGTCCATGTCGGCCTGGTCGTCGAGCAGAATCACCTGCGCATCGACGCCTTGATCGCGCAGCGACTCGATCCAGTTCAGCCCCGAGCCATCGGGTAGCTGGGTGGCCGTGATCAGAAGGTCGAACGCGCAGCGCTGTCGCAGCTTTTCGGCCTGGGCGATGCTGTGCGCAACCTCGACCAGCGCGAAGCGGCGGCTCAACGCCCGCGCGATCCGCTGGGCCAGCACCGCCTCGGCGCTCGCCACCAGAATGGAACCGAGCGCTGGGGCACTGGATGCGCTGCCCGCCGGTTCCACTCGCCCGCGCTTGAGATTCGCATTCATCGTTCATGCCCTTGCGTGTGTGTCATCGCCAGCCCCGCGCTGCGGGCGTCCAGCCTGGGTCTTTGGCTCGGTCGTGATTGTATCATTTTGACCGACCGGGGTGACCGCGTCGTGACGAAATGTCCCACTCGATCAGGCCTAGGGGCCGATTCCCCAACGTCTGTTCGCACAATATCGTGATGTAACCGGCGATCCCGAGCGCGGCGCCTGCCGGGCGTGCGGCTCTACTGGGTGGCGGAGGACGCTCCGCTATTCCACCCTACGGGACTGTGTGGCCGCCCCCGATGATAAAAGAGGCGTAGGGCGGAAGAGGCCGAAGGCCGTCATCCGCCATCCAGCGCCCGGGGTGCCGCGGGCACCTGGGCACTGCGAACGCCGTGTGGCGGATGACGCTGCGCTATTCCGCCCTACGGGACACCCGGTACGCGACCCGGGCTCTTTCGCGTTAAGCTGTGCCGGGCCAGGGTGCCGGGAGAGGCCAGGGCCTGGGGCTGGCGGTGGTTCACCGATAGACGCGGGAGTGAACGATGACCGCAACGCGCGGCGGCAAGGCCCCTGGGGGCGTGGCCGGCCTGATCCTCGCGGGTGGGCAAGCCCGCCGGATGGGCGGGCTGGACAAGGGTTTGGTGCCGCTTGCCGGACGACCGATGGTCGAACACGTGCTGGACCGGATCCGGCCCCAGGTCGACGAAGTGCTGATCAGCGCGAACCGGAATCAGGATGTGTACGCAGGCTACGGACATCGCGTGATCGCCGATGTGGTTGGCGATTATTCCGGGCCTCTGGCGGGCATGCTGTCGGCGCTTCTGGTGGTGAAGCACGCCTGGTTGGCCGTGGTGCCCTGCGACAGTCCGCTGTTGCCGAACGACCTGGTCGAACGGCTGCTGGCCTCGGTGGTCGCGGAGTCGGCGGAACTCGCGGTGGCCCATGACGGAGAACGCCTGCAGCCGGTGGTCGCGCTGCTCCACCGGTCGTTGTCGGTGCCGCTGCGTGCCTTTCTGGAAGGCGGTGGACGCAAGATCGATCGCTGGTATCGGCAGCACCGGATGGTCACCACCGATCTCTCCGATCATCCGGAGGCGTTCGCCAACGTCAACACCCCGGAGGATCTTGCTGTGCTGGAGCGGCAGGTTCCCGGTCCGCGCCCCCCGGCCGACTGAACGATGTCGGACCGGTCGGAATCCCCCATCTTTCGCGAAACCGGCATTCGCCGCCAAACCATTGGGTTCAGCCGATGACCAGTGAGTCCAGTAGCCCGTCCCAAGGCGCCGGCACCCGGCAGGAAGGCCTGCTGCATGCGAATGAGGCGCTGCGGCGGATCCTCGACCGCTGCTCGGTGATCCGGGAGACCGAGCGGCTGCCGCTGGACTGTGCGCTCGGACACGTTCTTGCCGATGACGTCATCGCTCCACGGGACGTGCCGCCACGAGACAATTCGGCGATGGACGGGTACGCGCTCCGTGCCGCGGATCTCCCGCCGTCCGGATCGGGCGTGCTCCGCCTGACCGGCCGCGTGCTGGCGGGGGACCCTGCAGGGTCGGTCGTCGCACCCGGCGAATGCGTCCGTATCATGACCGGAGCGCCGATCCCGGACGGCGCCGATACGGTCGTGATGCGCGAGCAGGCCGACGAGGCGGACGATTTCGTTCGCATCGGGCCGGGCCACCGGCCCGGTGCGAACATCCGGCGCCGCGGCGAGGATCTTCGGGTCGGCGAGGGGGTATTGGCACGCGGTCGCCGGTTGCGCCCCGCCGACCTCGGTCTGATCGCCTCGCTGGGCCTGCCCGCTGTTCGGGCCTTCCGCCGGCCGCGGGTGGCGCTTTTCTCCACGGGTGACGAACTCTGCGCGCTGGGGGATTCCCCACGCAGCGGCCAGATCTTCGACAGCAACCGCTACAGTCTGCGGGGGCTGCTCGAAGGCCTTGGCACCGAGATCCAGGATCTCGGAATCCTGCCGGACGATCCCGAGCAACTCCGCTCGACGCTGCGCGAATCGGCCCGGTCGGCCGACGTCGTGCTCAGCAGCGGCGGCGTGTCGGTAGGAGACGCCGACCATGTGACGCAGGTGCTTGCGGAACTGGGCCAGGTCGCGTTCTGGAAGATCGCGATCAAGCCGGGGCGCCCGCTCGCCTTCGGCACGCTGGGGGACAGAACCCTGTTCTTTGGCCTGCCCGGCAACCCGGTCGCGGCGATGGTCACGTTCATCCGCTTCGTGCGCCCGGCGCTGCACCGAATCGCGGGGCAGGGCCCCGAAGAGCCGCTGACGTTCGAGGTTCCCTGTCTGGATGCATTGCACAAAGCACCGGGCCGATCCGAGTTCCAGCGAGGCATCCTGCAGCGCGACGGATCAGGGCGGCTTTGCGTCGGCGTTACCGGCGGCCAGGGATCCGGGATGCTGCACTCGATGAGCCAGGCGAACTGCCTGATCGTGCTCGAGCACGACCGCGGCCCGGTGGCGGCCGGCGAGACCGTGACCGTGCAGCCGCTGCCGGGAGCGTGGTGAGGCTCCCGGACCCGGCAGGGCCACCGATCACTCCAGCGAAATCTCGCCCTCGACCTGGTACGGCGCGTCCAGCGGCCCGAATTCCAGCGTGATCTTGACCGGCAGGGTCTCGTTGCCCTGCAGTGCGCCGGACTCCAGACCCTTGCGCACCGCGGTTTCGATCTCGCGCTGACAGTTGATGCCAACGCGCTTCAGGAAGGCGCGCAGGCTCAGGTTCAGGGTTTCCTCGTTCATCGGATCCTCCTCACGTAACGGTTCTCGTGCGCCCGTGCCGGGCCATTCCAGCATAGATCAGCGGCCGGCACGGAAAACGGCTGCCGGACCGCCATGGCTCGGCAACCGCCCTCCGGTCCACTGCCGCTGCGACGTCGCTTACGATGCCGCGGGCCGTGGCTCCTGCTCGACTTTCGTCTCGGCCTTAGCAGGCGCCGGCTGGGGCTTCACACCCTTTTCTTCCAACTCTTTCAGCCACAGGTCGTGATGCTGGCGGGCCCAGTTCACGTCGACGCGTCCGCCGACCATTCCCGCCATCGAGCCCTTCATCGCGACGGTGGCCAGATAGATATGCCCGAAAATGAAGGTGATCACCACGATCGACGCCGCGGCGTGGATCAGCAGCGAGACCTGCATCGTCTCGCGCGACTGGCCGAGCTGCGGGAACAGCAGGATCACACCGGTGATCACGATCGCGAGCCCCGCGACGGCCAGCGTCCAGAACAGCAGCTTTTCACCGGCATTCACGAACCCTGCATGCGGGTGCTTGCCCTTCAGCAGGCCGCCACCCGACAGGAACCAGCTCAGGTCGTGGCCTTTCGGCACATTCACGCGGATCCACTTCAGCACCATCAGCACCAGGCCCACGCCGAAGAACAGGCCGAGATAGTTATGCACGTAGATCGCCGCCTGCGCATAGCTCGCGAAGGCCTCCTGGCCTATCACCGGCATCAGCACCGCGCGCCCGTACAACAGGCTCAATCCGGTGATTGCGAGCAGAATGAACAGGATCGCGGTGAACCAGTGCAGCACGCGGTCGAACAGCGTCCAGCGTTCGACTGTCATGCCGCTCTCGCCGCCGTCGATCTGCACCCGCCCGCGCACCAGGAACAAGGCCGCGAGGGCCACCAGCGCCAGAATCATCAGCCACGCGCCATAGGTGGCCAGCGGTCCGTTGCGCAACTGGCGCCAGTTCTGGCCGCTGTCGGTGATCAGCACGTTGGCTTGCGGTGCGATGACTGCGGTCACGCCCGCAGTCCCCTGCCGGGCGTCGCGCCAGGTTTCGGACAGCGGATTGACCGCCCCTGGTTGCGCCTTGGCCGCGGTCTCGCCGACCAGCAGATAGCCAGTCAGCGGCAGCGCGACGATCAGAAAGACCATCCCCAGGAAAGCCAGCAGGGCGAGACTGCCCAACCGTCGGCGACTCGTACCATCCCGGGTCGGAGTAGTGGAAGTTTTCATTTCTTGACCCCCTCCGGGTTCAACGGTCGGTTTGCACCATCAGAAGCCGCTCGCGCAGGCGCTCCTGATAGGCCGGGTCGGCGGACATCTCCACCAGCGGGTCTGTCTTGCCCTTGTAGACCCCGGCATCGTGGAGCGTCACGTCCCGGCTTTCGTAGCAGCCGGCGAGTAACGGCAGCACGGCCGCGAGGGACACGGCTGCGATCAGAAATCGGGTCTTCACGTCTCTTCTCCTTGCAATTCGGTCACCCATGGGATCGGGTCGTGGACCGCGGCCCGGCCCGGACCGTCCGGGCAGGGCCGCTGCGGCGACTCAAACATCCGCGCCGTAGGCCTTCTCCCAGCCCCAGGTCTCTGGCCGGCTCGCCCGGCGCAGCACCCGCTTGCGGTAGATATCCGCGACGATGTCGCCATCGCCGGCGAGCAGGGCCTTGGTCGCGCACATCTCGGCGCAGGCGGGCAGCTTGCCCTCTGCCAGGCGGTTGGCACCGTATTTCTCGAACTCGGCCTTGGAGCCGGGCTCCTCGGGGCCACCGGCACAGAAGGTGCATTTGTCCATCTTGCCGCGGACCGCGAAGGCCCGCTGCTGCGGCGCCGGGAACTGCGGGGCGGCAAACGGGCAGGCGTAGAAGCAATACCCGCAGCCGATGCAGAGGTCCTTGTCGTGCAGCACCACGCCGTCCGCCGTGGTGTAGAAGCAGTCGACCGGGCAGACCGCCGCGCAGGGGGCGTCGGTGCAGTGCATGCACGCCACCGAGATCGACTTCTCGCCCGGAACGCCGTCGTTCAGCGTCACCACGCGGCGCCGGTTCACGCCCCAGGGCACCTCGTTCACGTTCTTGCACGCGGTCACGCACCCGTTGCATTCGATGCAGCGTTCGGCATCACATAGGAACTTCATTTTGGCCATGATGGGCTCTCCTCAGAACTGTTTGCCTGTCCACTGCGGATGCGTCACGCGGGCCGGATCCGGCACAGCGAACACTTGGTCTCCTGCATCGCGGTCACCGAGTCATACCCGTAGGTGAACGTGGTGTTGGCCGCTTCGCCCAGGACAAAGGGATCGCTGCCTTCCGGATAGTTCTCGCGCAGGTCCCTGCCCTCGAAGTGGCCACCGAAATGGTAGGGGGTGAACACCACTCCCGGTGCGACGCGCCGGGTGACCATGGCCTTGATGAGAATGCGACCGCCCTCGGGGCCTTCGAGCCAGATGTCCTGCCCATCGCGCACCCCGGCGTTGTTCGCATCGACCGGGTTGATCTCGGCGAACATCTCTTGCTGGAGTTCGGCGAGCCACGGGTTGGAACGCGTTTCGTCACCGCCGCCCTCGTACTCGACCAGACGGCCACTGGTATGGATCAGCGGGTAGTCGCCGCTGAAGTCGGTGGCCTGGATCGAGCTGTAGCGGGTCGGCAACCGGTAGAAGCCGCGCCGGTCGTCGTAGGTCGGGTATTTCGTGACCAGGTCGTAGCGGCTGGTGTAGATCGGTTCACGGTGAATCGGCACCGGGTCCGGGAAGTTCCAGGCCACGCAACGCGCCTTCGCATTGCCGAACGGTGCGCAACCGTGCTTGATCGCGACGCGAATGATTCCGCCCGAACGGTCGAAGTTCCAGGCCTTGCCGTCGGCCAGTTCCTTCTCTTCGTCGGTCAGTTCATCCCACCAGCCGAGCTGCTTCAGCAGGTCCGCGGTGAAACGCGGGTGACCATCCTGGATTTCGGCACCCACCGGGTACGAGCCTTCGGCCAGCAGGTTGTCGCCGTCGCGCTCGGTACCGAAGTTCTCGCGGAAATTCAGTCCGCCGTCGGCGACGGGCAGGCTGGTGTCGTAGAGGTTCGCGGTACCGGGGTGCTTCATCTCCGGCGTGCCCCAGCAGGGCCACGGCAGCCCGTAGTATTCGTTGTGCACCGGACCACCTTCGGCACGCAGCGTCGTCGTGTTGAAGGTGTGCCAGTTGTAGGTGTGCGTTTTCACGCGTTCCGGGCTGAGGCCGCTGTAGCCGATCGACCACATGCCACGCGCGTACTCGCGCATGATGTCCTCGATCAGCGGCTCTTCGCCGTTCACCTCGATGTTCTTGGTCAGGTCGTCGGCGATCCCGAGCTTCTTCGCGAGCTTGTAGATGATCACGTGATCGGGGCGCGAGTCGAACAGCGGCTCGATCACCTTGTCGCGCCACTGCACCGAACGGTTCGACGCAGTCAGCGAGCCGTAGGTCTCGAACTGCGTGGTGGCCGGCAGCAGGTAGGTGTTCTCCTTGCGGTCGTGCATGACGGCCGAAACAGTCGGGAACGGATCGACGACCACCAGCAGATCCAGCTTCTCGAACGCCTTCTTCATCTCCGGCCCGCGCACCTGCGAGTTCGGTGCATGCCCCCAGAAAACCATCGCGCGCAGGTTGTCGGGCTGCACGATCTGATCCCGATCCTCGAGCACCCCGTCGATCCAGCGCGAAACCGGAATGCCGGCGGTGAACATCGGCTTGGTCGCCGGACCGCCGCGTTCGGGGTAGGTGTCCTGCGCGAAACGCGCGGCCAGCTCGTCGAAGTCGAGGTCCCAGACCGCCGCCCAGTGCCGCCATGCGGCCTCGGAGAGCCCGTAGTAGCCGGGAAGGTTATCGGAGAGCACGCCGAAATCGGTCGCGCCCTGCACGTTGTCGTGGCCGCGGAAGATGTTGGTGCCGCCGCCTTCCTTGCCCATGTTGCCCAGCGCCAGCTGCACGATGCTGTACAGGCGCGTGAAGTTGTTGCCGATCGTGTGCTGCGTACCGCCCATGCACCACACGAAAGTGCCGGGACGGTTGTCGGCCATCAGCTTCGCGGCCTGGTACATCGCTTCGCGGTCCACGCCCGAGACCCGCTCGACTTCCTCGGGGGTCCAGCGCGCCATTTCTTCCTTGATCTGGTCCATTCCCCAGACGCGCTGGCGCAGGAATTCCTTGTCTTCCCAACCGTTCTCGAAAATGTGCCAGAGCATTCCGTACATCACCGCGATGTCGGAACCCGGGCGGATGCGCATGAACTGGTCCGCGTGCGCCGCGGTACGCGAGAAGCGCGGGTCGATCACCAGCATCTTCGCGCCGTTTTCCTTCGCGCGCAGCACGAACTGCATCGACACCGGGTGCGCCTCGGCCGGGTTGCCGCCGATGATCAGAATCGACTTGCTCTTCAGGATGTCGTTATAGGAGTTGGTCATCGCGCCGTAGCCCCAGGTGTTGGCTACGCCAGCGACGGTCGTCGAGTGGCAGATCCGCGCCTGGTGATCGACGTTGTTGCTGCCCCAGAGGGCCGCCATCTTGCGGAACAGGTACGCCTGCTCGTTGTTGAACTTGGCCGAGCCCAGCCATTGCACCGAATCCGGGCCCGATTTCTCGCGGATTTCCAGCATCTTGTCGCCGATTTCGTCGATGGCCTGATCCCAGGAGATGCGTTTCCACTGGCCATCGACCATCTTCATCGGGTACTTGAGCCGCCGCTCGCCGCGTCCGTGGTCGCGTACCGCCGCGCCCTTGGCGCAGTGTCCACCCAGATTGAATGGGTGATCGAAAGCGGGCTCCTGCCCGACCCAGACGCCGTCCTGAACCTTGGCGTAGATGCCGCAACCGACCGAACAGTGCCCGCAGATCGTGCGCACGGTCTGCACCTCGCCGTTGGCGCTATCCGGGCGGGCCGCCTCGGCCTGGCGGACCAATCCCGGCGTGACCTGGCTGGCCAGCGCGAAACCGCCCGCGGTCAGGCCTGCCTTGCGCAGGAACGCGCGGCGGTCCAGTGAAACCCCTTTGCCGTCGGCGCTGCGAGTCGCCGCGGACCGATCGGCGGCAGAGACGGGGTCGGACTTTCTGATCAGTTTCATGTCTGGTTGCTCCTGACCCTCACGCGGGGTCTGTGCATTCTTCCTGGTGGGCGTACCGGTCCCGCGCTACTCGGAAGCGATCCGGTAGTAGTCGCGGACGTGCGCGGTTTCGCGGTACCCCGTGCGGCTGGGTTCGGTCCCGCTCGCGCCGGTGTCCGGCGCCGCGGCCACGATTCCAGGCAACGCGGCCGCCGCCGCGGCACTCGTTCCGGCCAGCCCGGCCTTCTTCAGAAACCGCCGGCGCTCGTCGGAATGTGCCGGCAGCGCACGCTGTTGTGACTTGTCGCTCATGTCCTGTGACTCCTTGACTGGTTGAAACCTTGTTCGAAACGTCGTCCGTGCCCGCGGCCGGCCGGATCGGTTAGCCTCCGGTGACCGTGCTCACCGCTCGTCGAACCTCTGATACGCCTTCTCCAACTCCATGAAGACCGTGCCGAGATGCCCCACGGCCTTGTAGAAACACGCCGCATCGCTGTTCTCGAGATCGCGGAAAAACGCTGGCATCCAGTTCCCCACATGCCGTTGGAAGAAGCCGCGCTGCGCCGTTTCGGGCACTTCCCGCGACGACGCGAGCAGCGCCATGGCCTCGCAGAGAAACGCCGCATGGTCCTCGGGATCCGGATTGCTGGGCTCGCGCTCCAGACCGAATTCCGCCAAGTCCTGGCGCAGTTCGCTCAGCGGCCGTTCCATCAACGCCCCGGTCTGGTACCACGATCCGTAGGGCACGAGTTCCCCGCGTCCGATACCGATGAACAGCCTGTGATACTCGTCGTCCACGTGTTCCGCCCGCGCCTTCTGCGCGGCGAGCTTCAGCAGGGAAAACGCCGTTGTCGCGGCACCATCCGCGCCGCGGTCCACCTCGAGTTGCGCCAGTTCGTCCAGCTGCGCCTGATCGGCGGGCGCTGCCAGCAACCTGGCCAGCAACGCGTAGGTGCCCACTCGGGCCTGATCTTCTTCGGGTAACCATGGTGCCTGCATCGTCTCTCCTGTTACGCAGTAGCCAAGCAATCGGCGGGCCGTCCCCTCGGTGAAAATTCGGACAAAAAGGAAGGAAAATGCATAGTCACCTCGGTGCGCGGCAGGTCGGTTCCGGGTAACGCGACATTGTGTCCACGGCGATGGAACCCAGGGTCAAACCGTCCCACCCGGACCACCCTGGCCCGCCTGGAACATGTCGATCACGCGGCAGTCCTCGCACATCATCAGGCGGCGCCGCGCGGCTTCGTCCTGAAACATCGGGTGACCATCCAGCCGGTGGAGAATCTGGTCGATCATCGAGCGGGTCGCGAACGGCTTGCCGCAGGCGACGCATGCGAAGGGTTCTTCCTCGTGCAGCACCCGCGAGCGATCGCGCTGCAGTCGATCGGTGAGCAGCCGCGGCGAGAGCGAGATCGCCTGCTCGGGACAAGACCGTTCGCAGATTCCGCACTGCACGCAGCGGGCCTCGGTGAAGTCGAGGCGTGGGGTATCGCCCGGCGTGGACACGGCCTGTGCCGGGCAGACGGCGGCACAGGCCATGCACAGCGTGCAGGCGTTCAGGTCGACCCGGATGGCGCCGAACGGCGCGCCGGTCTGCAGCGCGATTTCGGACTGCGGTGCAGGGGCCTCGGCGTGCAGATGATCCAGGGCGGCATACAGCGTGCTGCGCTTGCCGCCTGAACCGTTCACCCGCGCGGGCTCGATCACCGGCATCGGTTCGGTGCCGCGCGTCCAGCCGGCGCCGGCCTGCGCCAGGCGCAGCGCCTGCCGGGGGTAGCCCAGCGCCTGCAGGATGGCGCGGGCATGACCCAGCTGTTCCTGCAGGTTGCGGCGCACCTTCGCGGGCAATGCCGGCGTGTCCAGCAGCAGGACTTCGCGCGCCCCGGCGGCGAGACTGCTCAGCAGCACGTCCAGCCCGACGCTGCCCAGTTCGTCCACCTCGATCGCGAGCACCTCGCCGGGAAGCGGCTCCATCCGTTCGAGCGGCTCGGCACCCGACTCGTCGTCGAAGAACAACAGCACGGGATCCTCGCCGCCGTGCTCGCGATACTGCCCCAGCAGGGTCTGCACGCGCAGGATCAGGTCGGCGGGGCGCGGATAGGCGTAGGTGATGGCCCCGGTCGGACAGACGGTGGCGCAGATGCCGCCCCCCTGGCACAGCTCGGGCTGCACCTCGATCGTCTCTCCCAGCGACCGGATCGCGACGGCCGGGCAGGCGTCGATGCAGCGCGTGCAACCCTGGATCCCGCTGCGCGAGTGGGCGCAGATGCCGGGATCGTATTCGAAGAACTTCGGTTTCTCGAACTCGCCCCGCAGCTCCCGCAGCGACTCGAGCGCCTGGTCGAATGCCTCGGGATCGCCAAAGGCCGGAGCAAAGTAGCCCAGCGGCGGCCACTCGGCGGTGATCAGCGGTGCCAGCCCCAGATCCAGCACCAGGTCGAACGCATCCTGCCCGCTGTGCATCAATGTGGCGACATTCGCGGTTCGACCGCCGACCTGCACGGTTACCCTGAACGAGCCGAGATGTCCCTCGATCAGCGGTTCGCGCCCGTTCGAGTAGAGGACGGAGATCCCGTCCACCTCCCGGGATTCGCCGTTGGACGTCAGCAGCACGGACGGCATCAGATCGCCCTGCAGACCGCGTGCCGCCGCAAGCGCCATGTCCTCGTCAATTCCCACCACCAGCACGCGACCGTCCGAGCGATAGCTCACCCTCGAAGTCGGTTCCACGGCCAGATTCCGGATCGCGTCGAAGGCCCGGTCACGGGCGGTGGCATTGCGTTCCTGCGGCGTGTTCATCGGTTGCCGTTCCTGTGGTTGGTCGTGGGTTGGTTGGTCGTGGGTTGGCGGTGATCGCGCGGCGCACCCGCCTGCGCGTTCGCGTGGTGGTTCTGGGCAGATTCGGGCCGCGTGGCATCCCCGTGCGACGGTTCACCGGCCGCAGGCGGGCGGCCGGGGGGCGGCGTCGCCTGTGGCTCGGATCCGCTCGGTGGCAGGTCCGCGCCGCCGGCCATTTGCCCATCGGCCGGCAACGGCCCGGCGGCGGAATCCGGTATCGGTGCGTCGGCTGCGGCTTGCCCGGTCGATTCCTCGGCCTGCCGTTCGGCCTTGCGGCGGGCTTCGACCTCGGCCTGGTGGCGTCGGTCGCAGGTCACGATATCGCCCAGTGGCTGGAAGTTCTGGTAGTCGTCCTGGTAGTCCTCGAGGCAGGTCTCGACGTTGAACTTCGGCTGCCGGAACAGCTGGCGCAGCGCTTGCTGGCGCAGCTCCGTGCTCACTCCCGGAGAAAGAAACGGGCTGTAGTCCGAATCCTGGTCCAGGGACTCGAGAGACGGCATGTCGGCATCGGTGAGTTCGGGTTCGGCAGGATCCGGGGTGACGGCCGCGTCCGTCGCGGCTGAGGCCGTCGCCTGAAAATCCGGTACGGAGTCCTCCGATGTCGCGGCTTCCGAATCCTCGATGTCGACACCGCTACGCACTTCGGCCTTGCGCCGGGACCAGCGACGCAGGAAGCCGCCGTCGTCCCCGCCGCCGTTTTCGTTCCCATTGCCGCTATATCGATTCATGTCGGCGAGAAACTCCGGTGTGGTGTTAAGCGCCCGTTGTAAGGCGCGCGTGGTAACGCGTGTCTTGCAACGCGGTGTTCAGGTGCAGCTGCCGTCCCCGCCGGGGCAATCCCGCTTCCGCTTGATCCGGGGCTCCGGGGCATAGTTCTCCAGCACGTACTGCTCAACCCAGGCGTAGAGCACGGGCGGGATCGCGGCGTTGTAAACCACCTCGCCGCCGAACTCGTAGGCGTTGGCCTCGTCGTAACTCAACGACACCAGAAACGGTTCCGGGCGCCCCTCGGCGTCGGTGTGCGTGACCACGAAGATCTTCGGTTCCCGTGCCAGCAGGTTGTGGTAGTAGCTCTCCAGCTCGTCGCGGTACAGCCGTACCTCGAATCCCGACCACAGGTACTGCTCGCCCTGATCCGAGGCCCGGATGACCTGGGCGTTCGCGGAGGATTCGGTGGCTCCTGGATCCAGCGTCACCCCGATCAGGTGCCAGCTCTCGCGGATCCAGCGCGCATCCGGGCGGTTCCTGCGTTCCATCACGACGCGGACCCGGAAACTCTGCGGCGCCGGGTTCGGGGCGTCTCGTTTGTGGACGTCGGTGTTGGGCTGGGTCATCGGTGCCTCGACCTGAATGCGTTTTTGTTCACCGTGCTGAATCCTGGATACGCAAGACATGTACCAGCCAATGCGGCGACCCTCGGCTTATCGGGAATCGGCTTCCCGAATGCTTCCGTAAAGCCGTCAAGGCCGCGACCCCTTGGCCTGTCCAGGACATTTCGCATCATTCCCCTGCGACAATCTGTCGCAGGTGCCGGCCGATTTTCACCGTTCCCGCGCGAATCGAACGCGGAATGCAACTTGCTTCATTTCTCAAGAAGGCCGCGCGAGCGCCTGGAACCGGAGCCATGCCCGTTCGATGAACCGACCCTCGACACAGCCCGCCCACAAGCCCGCGATGAGTACCGCAGGCCTTGCGCCATCGCATCCGGTACAGGTGCTGGACGAGTACGGCATGCCCCGCGACGTCCATGTCGCCGGCGAGCGTCCGTTGACGCTCTATGTCGACAAGCGCGAGATCGTGACGCTGATGACGCTGGGCAGCGCACCGGAACTGCTCGCGCTCGGCTACCTCCGCAATCAGGGCTTCGTCGAGACGATCGACTCGATCGTTTCGGTGCAGGTCGATTGGGAGACCGGCGCGGCCGCGGTCACGACATCCCGCGGGGTCGAGGATTGGGAGGGCAAGCTGGCCCGCCGTACCGTCACGACCGGTTGCGGTCAGGGCACCGTGTTCGGAAACCTGATGGACAAGCTCGACGGGATCCGACTCCCGGCGGTGGTGCTGCGGCAATCGGCGATCTACCGAACGCTTCAGCATGTGAGCGAGTACAACGAGGTATATCGCGTTGCGGGCGCGGTGCACGGCTGTGCGCTGTGCCGCGGCGACGCGATCGAGATCTTCGTCGAGGACGTCGGGCGGCACAACGCCGCCGACGCCATCGCGGGACATATGTGGCTCGAGGGGCTTCCGGGAGCCGAGCGGGTCTTCTATACCACCGGGCGCCTGACCAGCGAGATGGTGATCAAGGTGGCGATGATGGGAATCCCGATCCTGGTGTCCCGATCCGGGGTGACCTCGCAGGGGCTGGACCTCGCGCGCCGCACGGGCGTCACGTTGATCGCGCGTGCGAAGGGCCGGCATTTTCTCGTGTACAACGGCGCCCGGCGCGTGGTCTTCGACGCGATCCCGCCGGCGCCGCCGGGTCGCGGACAACCTCGGCATGGGGGCTGAGCCATGACGACGCTTGCGGACGTACCCCGTTTTCTCAGTGTCAAGCAGGTCGCCGAATACCTGAACGTGCATGAAAAGAAGGTCTACGCGCTGGTCAGCGAGGGCAAGATTCCGGGCACCAAGGTCACCGGCAAGTGGCTGTTCCCCCGCGAGTTGGTCGACCAATGGATGCTCGAATCCAGCCATGGCGGGCTGCTCAGTGACCGGCTCGTCCTCGCGGGCAGCGACGACGCGCTCTTGCACCGGGTGATCCCGCGGGTCGCAGACCGGATGCGCTCGCGGGCGCTGGTCAGCTTCACCCCGATCGTCACGCGGCTCGGCCTCGAACTGCTGCACGGCAACCGGGTCGATGCCTGCTGCGTGCACTGGGGGCCGGCGGAAGAAAGCCAGATGCGCCACCCGGCGCTGATCCGGTCGTTTCCGCAGCACCGCCACTGGGTGATCATCCGCGCATTCCAGCGTGAGCAGGGTTTTATCCTGAACCGCTCCGTCGCCGAGTATTTCAGCTCGCCGGACGAGTTGCCGGGTGCCGACCTGCGCTGGATACAGCGACAGCAAGGGTCCGGGACGCAACGCTTCCTGCGCGAGACGCTGGGGCTCCGGGCGCGCGACCCGAGCAGTTTGAAGACGGTCTGCGTGGCCCACTCCGAACGCGAGTCGGCAGCGCTGATCGCGATGGACGAGGCCGATGTCGCGCCCGGCACGCGCTCGGCCGCGCGGGAATTCGGCCTGGCCTTCCTCCCGGCCGGCTGGGAGGCGTTCGACTTCGTGCTGAACCGGTCGATCTATTTCAGAACGCTGTTCCGCGAGCTGCTGGCGCAGATCCAGTCGGGGGAATCCCGCCGCGAGGCCGACCGCCTGCAGGGCTACGACCTCTCCAGTTGCGGCCGCATGATCTGGTCCGAGGGCTGACTGGCACCTGACCACGGGTGCATGGCAGGCTGAGGAAACGCGGTCCGGCTCCGCGCCGCGAGAGCAGGTTTGAGCCGCGTCATCGCCGCGTCTCGCCGACCCCGTGGGCGGATACACCCATACCGGGAGCCATCATGTCTGACCTGCATTGTTTCCGCATTCTCCTTCCAGCACTCGTCCTGGTGTCCCTGTCGCTCGCCGGTTGTCAGGGCGGTAACGATGCATCGGACACGCCCGATCCCGAGCCAGTCGGCTATCAAACCGAAGTGGTGATCGATGGCTTCCAGCATGCCTGGGGAATCGCCTTCCTGCCCTCTCCGAACGACGATCTTGCGCTCGTCACCGAACGGCCGGGCCAGCTGCACTTGGTGAATCTGGAAACCGAATCGGCGACGGCCATTGCCGGGGGTCCCGAAGTCGCGGCCGTGGGGCAGGGCGGCTTGCTGGATGTGGCCGTGTACCCGGATTTCGGGCCCGGTCAGAAATGGGTATACCTGAGTTATTCTGCCGCTCACCCCGAGAATCACCAGCAATACGCCACGCATGTGGCCCGTGCACGTCTGAATCTTGCGGAAGGGCGGCTGGAAGAGAAGGAAGTGTTGCTGGTGGCCACACCTTTCTCGCCGTCCATTGCGCACTTTGGTTCCCGCCTGGCCTTTGACGATCAATGGCGGCTGTACATCACCAGTGGCGACCGCGGGGAGCGCGATGCGGCGCAGGCGTTGGACTCCGGTTGGGGCAAGACGCTGAGAATCGAACGGGATGGCCGCATTCCGGCCGACAACCCGTTTGCCGACGAACCGGGTATCACCGCTGCCGTTTTCACCTATGGGCATCGTAACGCCCAGGGCATGGCGCTGGAGCCCAGCACCGGCCTGATGTGGCAAAACGAGCACGGCGAGCGTAACGGGGACGAAATCAATATCCTGGATCAGCCGGGCGGCAACCACGGATGGCCGATCGCGACCTGGTCGCGCGAGTACCATAACGATGAGCCCATCGGCGTGGAGCCCCCGGCACACCCCGATACCGTCGATCCCATCCATTACTGGGTGGACGGGCACTACCCGGATGGGCAGCAAGGCTTTCCCCCGTCCGGCCTGGCGTTTTATCAAGGCGAGGCCTTCGCGGATTGGCAGGGGCAATTGCTGATGGGCAACCTCGCGCACCGCTATCTGGGGCGTTTCGAACGTCATGGACGGGAAATCACGGCTGAACACCGGATGCTGACCGAGCTGGGCTACCGGATTCGGGACGTCGCCGTTCATCAGGGCGCGATCTACGTGCTGGTGGACGAAGCGAGTGGCCCGCTGCTTCGAGTGACGCCCGCGGATCCGCCGGGCTGACGTTTGCCTCGCCCGCCCATCAAGCCGATTCTTGCAGCGCGCGGACCGATGCCCGGGTGGCTGCCGTATCGATCCTGACCCAGGCCAACGCATCATGCGCGACCGTGACCCCGTCCCACGCGTTGTTCGCAGTTGTGTGGCTGACCTCCACGCGGTAGGTTGGCGACATGGAACTGCAACTCGTCCGGGACGTGTTCGAAAGCGAGCCTGACCTGGAGCTGGCGATCCTGATCGGCAGCCGGCAGCGGGGGGCCGCGACCCCTGCCAGCGACTGGGACTTCGCGATTCAGTGGGCCCGGCATTTCGGATTTACCGAGACACTTGCCGCGACCGAAGGCCTGCGTCACCGGCTGGCGAAGGTCCTCGATGTCGCTCCAGCGCGCATCGATCTCATCGACCTTGCTGCCGCACGGCTGGCCATCCGGGCAGTGGTCGCGGAAGAGGGTCGTCTGCTCAAGGGCGACGGCACCCGGGCGTGGAGCCACTTTCTGACGCGGACCTGGCGCGAGCTGGAGGATTGGGCCTGGGAGTCGGAACATGCGGCTTGAGCTCTATCAGCAGGAGATCGCGCACATCGCCCGCGAGCAGGCTGCGATGTTGGCCGAAGCGCGGGAGCGCCTGCGGTCGGGTGGGGCGCTGAGCCGGCTGGAGCAGAACGGGGTACTTCATGCGCTGCAGGTGCTGGTCGAAAATGCCATCGGCAAGGCCAAGCACCTGATCAAGGCCGCAGGGGAACCCGTTCCGGTGTCGGCCTACGACAGCTTTGCGGTGCTGGCGCGTCTGTTGGGGCTGTCGCCGCAGGACCTGGTCCGCTGGAACAGCGTGGTCGGCCTTCGCAATCGGATCGTCCATGACTATATGAATCTCGACATGCACCGGGTGTTGCAGCTGGTCGAGAACGGCGGACACGACTTCGTCGTGCAGTTTCTTCTCGCACCCATCCCTCCCGTCGCGCATCCAGAGGAGGAATAGCGGAGTCGGCGACTCCTGCCGTTCCGGATGCTCGCAGGCGAGACCTGACGCCGTTCCTCCCGGCCAGGCTCTTTTGGGCGTTCGGTGCCATCGTCTGCTACCAGATGCACCGTACCGGAAATGCCCGCAGTGCTGGATCGGCAGTTACGAGGGGAACCTGTTCGAGCTCGGCCTGGGCGGCCAATATCCGGTCGAAGGGATCGCGGTGGTCCACCGTATAAGCCCCGGCATGGATGGCTTGCCTGTAGTTGACGGCCAGATGGGTGAAGCCGTCCGCCGTGATCAGTTCATCGAATCGCCGGAGAACCTCGCTGCCGATTTCGAGTTTTCCCAAGCGATGCTTGGTGGCAATCTCCCATGCGCTGGCGGCACTCACGAGCACGGTATTCTCCAGGTCCCCAATTACCTCGTGAGCCTTTGCAGACAGCCGCGCGTCGTTTGTGAACCACCAAAGCAGCGCATGAGTATCGAGCACGAGTCGCACTACTTCTCCCACGCGGCGAGTTCATCCTCTGGCAAGGGATCGAAGAAAGCGTCTTCGACCCGGCCCTCCACACGCCCGGGCTGGCGCTGCGGCGGGGCGGACTCCAAAGGAACGAGGCGCGCATAAGGGCGGCCGGACTTGGCCAGGATGATCTCCTCGCCGTCATGCGCGCGTTTCAACAGGCGCGACAGATGTGTTTTCGCTTCGTGTACGTTGACCGTGGTGCTCATGGGCGCCCTCGGGATGACTTAGTCATGAGACTTAGTCTATTGGCGGCCGTTATGTGGGTCAATAGGCGCCCGTGGCAAGACAGCCAGCCCAGTCGTCGCTTGCAAACGGCACGGACTCCGGCGAGTCGGGGGAGGTGAATCTACCCCGTGTAAGGGCCGACCCAAACCCGCGGGTATTTTCCGCGGAGCCTGTGAAGGCGCAACCGGGGCAGTGCCAGGCGTTCCAGTACAGTGCCCTGGAGTTCGCGCACCGTTCCCGATGTTCGCATGCGAGACCCCGAGGATTCGCAACCCCCGAGTTCGGCGTGGCCATCAATTGGCGCGTGGGCTACAATGTAGCCCACATACGTTTCCATGGAGAATGCCATCATGCCCGCTAACGCCGTCGTGCGAGCACGAATCGACGAGAAGACCAAAGCGGAGGCAACCGTCGTCCTGGCGGCGATGGGGCTTACTGTATCGGATGCTTTCCGGATCATGTTGACTCGGGTGGCGCGCGAGAAGGCGCTGCCCTTCGAACCACTAGTGCCGAACGAGGAGACGATCGAGGCGATGAAAGAGGCCCGCCGCGGCGGTTTGAAGTCCGCCGGCAGCGTAGAGGAGTTGATGGCGGACCTGCATGCGGACGATTGAGTACACACGCCAGTTCAAGCGTGATTTCAAGCGCGTCCGGAAAGGCCCTCACCGCCGCACTTGCGTCGGCGCCACAAGCTGGTCAGTCGGGCGCAGGCGTACCACCATTTCCCTGGCCCTGTGCTCTATGGACGCTACGGACTTTTCAAACTGCCCACGCATGCGCCCTGGCGATCGGCGCATGCCCTGGTGTGAAGGGCATCGGAAAGCCGTGTACGGGAGAACTGTACGCACGGTTTGATGAGGGGGGACAGGCCAACAGGGCTACGTCCCGGCTATTGAGGCACCGCCAGACGAAAGGGGCGGCAACAGATAGGCCGGAGCTACGGCGGTGGTAACCTGTCCTCTACTCTACCCTTTCCCGTGACCCCCTTCCCGCGGGAGCCTTCGCCCGAGGCGCCGCATGCCTCAAACCAGGTCTTCCATGTCCACCGCCAGTGCGCGTGACAATGCTTGCAACACCCCGACAGTGGGCTGCTTCTTACCCGCTTCGATTTGCGAGATGTAGGGCTTGCCGACTCCGGCGGCGTCGGCAAGCTTTTGTTGGGTCAGGCCGCGATACTCCCGCCAGATCCGCAACGGCTGGGTTGCCCCGTTCAGGAATCGTTCGGCTACCTCGGTGGGCAATATCTCGTCCTCGCCCCGGTTGATCTCCGCCATGGCGCGATCGTAGGCTCGGATATCCTCCATGTCCTCGGCCAGCGCCAGCAATCGGCGATAGGTTTCGATGGGCACCACCGCGTACTCCGGCTGCCCGTCCCGCTCGATGATCTGTACCTGGGCATTCATTTGAAAATGTCTCCTCTCGAACCCGCATCAACGACCAGGATGATCATCGCGTTGTCGTCCCTGTGGTAGATCACCCGCCATTTGCCGACCCTGAGCCTGAATCCGTCTCTGCCTTGCAGCGCCTTGATATCAAGCCTGGCCGTGTCCACGTCTGCGACCAGTTGTCTCAGCGCCTCCTGAATACGCTGTCGTGCACCCGTCGGCAGTTTCATGAGGGCCTTGAGCCGGGGTTCCGGTCGCTGCTACGCGGCGGTACGATTTTCTCCGCTGTGAAATGGCATGAATCCCGTCTTCACTGCATCCAAAACAACCAGTTCCACGATCGTGCCGTCCTCTGCGTAACTGACATTGACGTTCCAATCTTGGGACACTTCACTGACGATCTCTTTGTCGCTGAACCGGATTTCCAGAATATCGTCCTGGGGGTAATAAGTGGTTTTCATGGCTTCTTCTCCCAAGAGAAGTGATGCATCAACGTCTTGATCACCAGCGCTGACTCCAAGGCCGCTGCGGCACAAACCAGATTGTCATTGCGCTGAGGGTAGCATTTGGCTATCCAGAGCCTGCGGTCGTCCTTGTGGCGGACTTCGCCCGTTTCGATGAGATCCTGCAGCAGTATCTCGTCGATTCCGCGTTCGATCATCCGGTTACGAGCGTGTGCTGTAATACGGATGGGTCGGTCGAACCGGTGGCTATGCATGGTGGTTACTGACGCACCTCGTCCAGTGTCTCTGCACCCAATACCCGGTCAGACCACAGCAGCAATGTATCGGCGTCGGCAGATTCTACCCTCGTGCGTACTGCCTCCGGCAGCGGACCGAACTTCAGCGTGAGTTGCCGCATCAGTGCGCGTGCCTCGCCCAGGCCAATCCCCTCCTGCCGGCCCTTCTCAAGGCCCTGTTTGAGGCCTTGTTCCAGGCCTTGCTGGATGAACCGTTCTGCGAAGCGCGTCATCTCTGCCACCTCCTCCGGGTACCGCTGGCGGTAGACGATACGCTCATTCTCATCCAGTGCCGCGTAGATGTCGATGAAATCCAGGTATTTGAGCCGCCGCTCGGGGTCCGGTTCCAGGTCGGTCAGCCCGCGTACTGCGTGGGCATAGACGTCTACCTTGTCCTTGGGACTGTAGGCCACAGAGTAGCCGTTCGGAATGGCCGACCGTTACTTCTCAGCTGGCCGATTCGTCTGGAGCCAGTTCTCCACCCGCAGTCCGGGCACGCGCTGGAATTCTCGCTGGTTGTCGGTGACGACCGTGGCGCCGAGTGCCAAGGCGTGCGCCGCGATCAGGAGGTCATTCGGGCCGATGGGCTGTCCGGTCTGCTCGAGTTGCAGACGGAGCCGCCCGTATTCGCGATCTGAGGGTAGGTCGAGCGGCTCTACGCGCATGGCACCAAGGACCTTCTCCACCTGCTCCGTCAGCGCTACGGATCCCCGCTTCGCTGCACCGAACCGTAGTCCGGCAGCAGCGATGATGGAGGTGCAGACCGCGTGCTCACCGACCCTCTCGATCCCGCGTTTGACGATTCCCTGAGGGTGGCGCACCAGATCGGAGAGGATGTTGGTATCCAGTAGGAAAAGCGGTGTGTCCGTCACAGGCGTACGTCGTCCAGCGCGCCGAGCCCGGAATCAATATTGGGGAACGCTTCTTCGAGATCGTGCAGTGTGGCCAGTGTGGCAAGGAGTCCCTTGCGCCGGACGGGCTCGATCACGAGGCGGTCGTCTTCCCGATAGATGACGGCTTCTTCTGTGTCCAGTTCGAACTCCCGCGGAATCCGGACCGCTTGGTTACGGCCGTTGCGGAAGAGTCGGACATGACGGGTGGTTTCCATCTCGGCACCTTCGGAACCTCGGCATATGCTCAAGCATCTGCCATCACTCCGTCTTGCTGCAAGGGGCTGGGTCAAATTGCCCTCTTCCCTGCACGACGCATTACAGGGCGGGTGGCGATCGCACAAGGAGTTCAGTTCGGCCCTTGCAACAAGGGAAACGTCTGGGTGCTATAGTCCTACCACGCTGAATTCATGGTGGACTGATGCCATCTCAAGCAACCGGCGCCAATGATCGGGGCCCGATCTCCGCGTCGGATCGAGTGACGAGCCTGGCATCGGAGGCCGCGGGCATCATACGGGAGGAGCTCGGAGCGTCTTCTCGAATCCTCTGGTTCGGATCCTGGGTCAGGGGGGCCGCGCGGCCACATTCCGACATTGACCTGGCGGTCATCCCGCCGAAGGGCGTGACCAGCCGTGACTGGAGCCGCTTGCGCGAGCGAATCGAAGAGATCCCGACGTTGTTACAGCTTTGACCTGATCGATCTGACCGAGTCGAGCGAGGCACTGCGCTCGGAGATCGACAACACGGAGTCCCGGTGTGAATCCGCACCTTGGCAGTTTCAACAAGCCGCTGGATCGACTGGCGGAAGCTCGTGATGCTTCAGCCGCATGTACACAAAGGGGTCGCCCAGGAACCTGGGAGGACTCATGCGCTCCTTGCGCGAGCGGATAGCTGCAGAAAGTGGGTGTCCCGGAGTTGCCGCAGCTGGCCGTTTCCTTGGCGCGGATGTGTTGCGCGCGGGGGCAGCGCCCGAGCGCGCGGATCGGGGGCGCGGGTGCATCGTGCGAGGACGCCTTCCGCGGAACCCGACTTGCTGATATGGTACCGAATTCGATACCATTTAGAGGTCGTAATTCAGTTACGCGGAGTGCGCCAAATGACCCTGATGCCAGCGCAAGAGATCAAGCGTCGTGGAATATCCGCCGTTGACGAGGCGCTTGCGCTTGGACCCGTGCACATCATCAAGAACAACCAACCGCAGTATGTCGTACTGAGTGAGTCCGCCTATCGGGAACTGCTCGAGGCACAGGAAGAAGCGACCATCGCGCGTGTTCGCGCATCGCTCGAGGACGCGGCTGCAGGCAGAGTGACCCGCCACGATTCCGCTGAAGCTTTGCTCAAACACCTGTCGGATTGAAGCCGATGCCGTGGGTTCTCCAGACCATGGCTGCATTTGATCGGCAGGCACGCAAGTTCCTCAAACGGCATCCCGACCTTCGGGCGCGCCTGGCTGACGTGCTGGTCTTACGGGAGCAAGATCCTTTTGCCCCGTCACTCCGGCTACACGCGTTGACTGGAAAGCTCGAAGGTCTGCAGGCTGTGCGCATCAACTACAGCAACCGGGTGGTCCTCCGACTACAGATCGAGGGACAAGAGATTCTTCTGCTCGATATCGGTAGCCATGACGCTGTCTATCGTTAACAACGGCAACCTAGGGCCTCTCCAACCGCTCCGTATGTTCGCATGCTAGACCTGACCCCGTTCCTTCCGCGGAGCGTGCCTTCAGGTAGGTCTCCGGGGTGGTTGGGTATTGTGGTATAGGCTCTTGTTGCTGGGTTGTACCAGATCTCGTGGGAGCCGGCCGCCTGACGATCGAATTCGAATCCCAGCTTTTTCAGCCGCTTGGTGACCTCCCGCTATCGAAAGCCACCCAGGCGCCCCATTCAGCCTCCCACCACCAGCGGGTAGTCGAAGGAGTCGCCGGCCGCCCTGAGCCCGATCGACTCGTTGCGCTCGGCACGCGCCTCGATGAGCCGCCGTGCCACGTCGCGCGCAATCTCCAGCGTTTCCGCAACAGTCCGCCCCTGCGCCACGAGCCCGGGTACTTCATCGGATGTGGCCAGGTAGTAGCCCTCGGGCAATTTCTCTACGTGCAGGTTGATGATCTGTTCCATGCGCAAAGCTCCTGGGGCAGCATGCTCGGAGGTTAGCGTGAAAGTCACGGCCTGTCTCGTGTCCCGGGCGACCCGTAGGGCGGAATAGCGCAGCGTCATCCGCCGCTCGGCGTTCGTGCCTGCTTGGCGCCTGCGGCAACCCCGGCGCCAGCTGGCGGATGACGGCCTTCGGCCTTTTCCGCCCTACGCCTCTTTCATCATCAGGGGTGGCTGCCCGGGCCATGACAGTTAGCGTGAAAGAACCCGCGGCGCGCGTCCGGGGTGACCCGTAGGGCGGAATAGCGCAGCGTCATCCGCCGCTCGGCGTTCGCACCTCCCCGGCGCCTGCGGCAACCCCGGCGCCAGCTGGCGGATGACGGCCTTCGGCCTTTTCCGCTCTACGCCTCTTTCATCATCGGGGGTGGCCACATACAGGAGCAAGCACGGCATAAGCTTCGAGGAGGCGGGAACCGTTTTCTCGCCCTACGCCCCTTTCATCATCGGGGGTGGCCACATACAGGAGCAAGCACGGCATAAGCTTCGAGGAGGCGGGAACCGTTTTCTCGGACTTCCTGTCTATCACCGTTCCAGATCCGTTACATCCTGCGGCTGAGGAACGCTACGTGACCATAGGCAGGTCCGAAAGGCAGCGGCTCTTGGTGGTTGTTCACGCCGACCGTGGAGACAGTGTTCGGCTGATTTCGGCGCGCGTCGCAACCGCGCGTGAACGAAACGCATACGAGGAAGCCCATGGCTAACAATCACGATCCGGAAATGCAGGACGAATATGACTTTTCCCATGGTGTTCGCGGCAAGTACGCGGCACGGTACCGGGAAGGCACAAATCTCGTGAAACTTGACGACGATGTGGCTTCAATGTTTCCGGATGAGCAGTCCGTGAACGAGGCCCTCCGGGCACTGGTGGACATCATCCATCAGCACGACAAACGCCACGCATGAGACCCGTGGGCAGCTCCCGGGGGTTGGCTTCTTGCCTCGGTTTGGCCGCCAGCCGTTGACAGCCCGTAAGCGTTGCACGTGGCGCCGCTCCTCAATCTGGCCGTAGAGCACGCTGATTCCGTCACCCCGGCTCTCCACTTCCGCACGTCATCGGGCCGGAACGAAACGGAGGGCCTGACTAACGCGCGCAGCGAGTGATCCACTGAGGTGGGGGCGGCCATCAGCACGCGTGGGGGCTCCTTCCGTGGAAGGGGGGCTGCGGAAAGGCAGCGCGACCGGCAGCCGGCGTTCCAGCAATGTGGCTGTAACAGAGAATCGTACCCGTCGGTGGCTTGCACCGGTACGGTGGGGCGACGCTGCGCAATCAGGCCGCCTTGCGCTCAAACAGCGCGCGGGCGGCACCCATGCCGCGCAGGAAGGCGACGTTGCGCGCCACGCAGTGCGCGGTGAGGTGCTCCGGTGTGCCGATCGCCGTGCTGAACAAGTCCAGCATCCGCGCGGCGGTGGCGATGAACTGCTCGGGATCGATGTTCAATCGCTCCAGGATCCGCGGCGTCTCGCCGGGGATGTACCCGCGCTTGTCCTCGCGGATCACCCGTCCGGTGCTGTCCACCAGTTCCAGGTAATCGTCGAAGGCAAAGGGGATCGCCGCCGCCATGCGGCCGGTGGCATCGAAGGGCATCAGCGGTGCGCGCGGCAGGGCGTTGAGGTGGGCTTCGAGCGGGTGCATGGAGCGCGGTTCCACCGTGCCGGATGGCGGTACATCGCCCGGCCTTGGCGTTCCGTTCCCAGCCGTTTCCACGGCTACCTCTAGAGGCGTGTCGTCCGTCTCCGGGATCGCGTCGTCGCCTCCCACAACCTCGGCAGCTAAAGGCGTGGATTCGTCCTCAGCCGCACCCGCCTTGTGCAGGCGCTCGGCAATCGAGGTAAACGCGGAATCCTCCGGAACCGTCGCCAGCCGCGCCCGAATCGGATTCAGATCCACATACGCCATCGCCGTCAGCACCGCGGCTTCATCGAGCAGCGCGTGGCTCTTGAACCGCCCCTCCCAGAACCGGCCCGTGACTCCGTCCTCGGCATTCGCCATCCGCGAGATCGATTCGTTCAACACCCGCATGTACCAGGACAGGTCCCCCAGTCGCGCACGGTAGGTCGCAGCCCAACCCTGCACCGCCTCGAGCTGCGCCTCGACCATACCCGCGCCGCCATCCCGCAAATACTGCTGAACCAGCTCCGGGCCGGTGTAGAGTTTGGTCCAGCGCCGAAGCACCTCGTCGTTCGACCACGCCTGGGCCCGCTCCGCATCGACGCGCACGACTTGATGGAAGTGGTTCGACATCACGGCATACGCCGCTACATCGACCGCAAACACCCCGGCCAACTGCTCCATGCGCGCCACGATCCAGCCGCGCCGGTGCTCGAAGTTGCGCCCGGTCGCCCGATCCTCGCCACACAGAAACGCCCGGCGGACACAGCGGGAGATCACGTGGTACCAGGGCGTGGCGTCCAGGCTGACCAGGGCCGAGCGGGGGTAGGGCATGGCGGGTCTCCGGGGCGGGAGCTTTGATGGTGCTGAAGAGGATGCCAGAGCGCGGTGGAAGAGTCCATCGGAGTGAGTGTCGAATAGTCCTCGGAGTGAGTGTCCAATTTCTTGGAGTGAGTGTCCAATTACTTCATTATGGAGTGAGTGTCCAATTACTTCATTATGGAGTGAGTGTCCAATTACTTCATTACTTGATTACTTGCCTAGTGTCCAAATTAAGGAATTAAGGTAAGGCGTTACAACAGGGTGGCGTTGACGCCCAAGGGTTCTGCTGCAGCCACGAGCGTCTTGTCGAGAGAGCAAAGGTTCAGGCCGTGGTTGTACGCAATTGCCAGGTGAAGGGCGTCGCCAGCGCGCAGCCCGGAGGTATGGGCGTCGGCGAAATGGGCAGCGGTGCGGTAGTCCATGGATGAGACCGACAGCGTCGAGAGAGATGATTCCCGTAACGCCGCAAATGCACCAAGCACGGTCGCCCTTTCACCGGGTGTTAGGATCGCCATGCGGACCTTCATGGACAGGGCGGCGGAGAACTCGGTCAGTACCCAATCACTGACGCGCAGCGAATCCGCGTCCTGTCGCGCCAGCCAATCCTGCATATCCTCGGTGCGAGGCTCTCGGGTGAGAGCTGCGACCAGAATGCTGGTGTCCAAATAGCGCATCAGTAGCGGGCGTCCTCGCGCATACGCCGGAGGAAGGTCTCATCCGTGAAGTTGCGCTGGGCATCCGTAACGGCGCGGAGGGCGGTTGCGTCAATGGGCTTTTTCGGTGCGGCGACGCTGGAAAGGCGCACCACGGCCTTGCCCCGCTTGGTGATCAGGATGGATTCACCTGCAGCGGCCCGCTCGGCAAGCTCGCTCAAGTGGGCCTTGGCGTTGGCGAGACTGATCGTCGACTCTGGCATTTGATGCTCTCATGACCATGTAGATGGTCATATTGTACCTCAATGGCAGCCGTGCCCGAAAGCGCGGGGGCCGGATTCGGGGCGTCCGGCTGGCTCTATCCGAGAATCCCCCCTTATGTCAAGAAAGTGGCTGTCCCGGGGTCCTGACACTGGCGTCAGCACCGGGTTGGCAACTCTGCCGGCACGGTCTGCGGTTGCGAACGATCTGAGTGTGGAATGGGGTTCTTCGCCCCAAAAACGTTCCCGCACGCCGCGAAGAGCAATCGGAGTGAGTGTCCAAGCGAACCGTGAACCGTGACGGTGTTCCTGCTGCGGAGGATGGCAGAGCGGGGTGCCGCGGTCCATCGGAGTGAGTGTCCCAACCTAGCCGCGCCCCGTGAGCCGCAAGCGGAAGAACCAAAAACACTGGCTGCCCCGGAGGAGCGGGTTGAGCGAGCGGATACGTCCAGCCTCCGGACGTATCCACCCTATGCTCGGTGACGACATACCTCTCTTAGTCGGTCAAGTCAGGGCAGGGGTCACCCTGTCCTGCCGTACGATGCACCGCGATGTTCAGAGTTACCTCGCTGACGTTCACGTTGGCCAGCGACACGGTCGACGATGTGTGGCCAGTAACCACCGCTGGCTCGGCTTGAGTTTCACAAATGGCATTTTGATTTCCCATGGCCAGTGTCATGATCCCTGCCCAGCTGTCCGTCCACTCTGAGGTGAAGCACGTGTACTTGTAGGTGAAGGTGTCTACTTGCTCGAAACTCGCGCACGAGGCCTCCTCGATCGACACGCCGGTCACATCGGTTTGGCCTTGAGTCGAGCTGCGCTCGATGATGCCACTGATCTTCGTGTTCTGGACCGGAGGTGCCTCCGACAGTGTGAAATCGTTCCCGGCCGAATCATCGCTCAGGCCCTCGAACTCATAATATAAGGGCTCTGCGATGTGGTTGGTGTTGATGCGTACGTACCCCGACCAGGAGACGCCGGTAAACCGGATCACGCAGGAATAGGCGCTGTTCTCGATCACGCATTGGCCGTTGTCAGCCACTACCTTGGTCGCTCCAAGGTCGAGCTCCCCATGGATAATGTCGCCGGCGATCGTGATCTCCTCGCTCTCGACCGGGGGCGAACCCACGGGCCAGATCGGGGGGCAGGCATACGACGAGCCTCGGCCCTCGGTCAGGCAGAAGCGCTTGCCCTGGTTGCCGACGAATAGGCCGTGCTCTGCGTCATAGGGATCGGGATACGCCCGCAGCTGTGCATAGCAATCCGAATCGTCCGGCTGGCCAGTAATCCTAACTACCAAGAAATCGTGGGAACCCAGAACTTCGCCGCTGAGAATGCCAACGGAGTAGTATACCGGCTCACCGTCTGCATCGATTTCCCCGATGTCCTCGAACCCCCTATATGTGCGGAGGCGGCCCAGCTGCGGGTGGCGGCTGGTGTCTTGAGAGGTGACCTCTGCTTCGGGGTCGCCAACGCAGAATTCGTCGTTCTGACCAATGCCGTCCGTTCGATAGATGTCAATGTTGCCGTGCCAGTCACCGCCGACATAACAGCGATACCAGAGGAATTGATACTTGATGTTGCTGTCCGGTGGGACGTTGCCGACGGCGAAGACGTTTTCGGCCGGGATGGTCGTTGTGCAATAGCCTTCCGCGGACACGATCATGCGTACCACGTCGGGGTCCGGGGATGCTCCCTTTATGAAAACGCGTCCCTCGATCGTCGAAAAGGCCGTTCCATCCTTGATCTCAAGCAACACGTCACCCGTGGCCTGATCGATCAGTTCCGTTGCGCCCGACGCGCCCGTATGGGTTCTCGTTCCGTCCCCGATTCCATCCGGGTTCACGTTCATGTCGCCCACGTCGGTATCAGGGCCGTAGCTTCGGCCCACGACTTGTTCCGCTCTGCCCGACGGCCCCGCGATCATGCCGCCCCCGGGGAGGCCACCCTCGGCAATGGCGGCGCTGAGGGTCGGATGGTCGCAGACGACTTCGGTCGTTACGTCCACCGAGTGCGAGGCGTTCTTGGCATCCACCCAGCTTGCGGTGACCTGTACTTGGTAGTGGTCTTCGCTTAGTTTTTTGATCTCGGTTTTTCGCTCGATGGACGCGTTGGCGAAAACTACGGGCTCCTCGGTGCCCTCAAAGCTGGCCTTGAGAGCGTCGCACTGGATCGTGCCCAGTGCCTGCGTGCGAATCTGCTCCGCGCGGGAAGCGGCGAATTGCACGGCTTCTGTGCGTGCCTTCGATTCTCCGGTGCTCGAAATCAGGTCGCCATAGAATCGCGCCAGTGCCAGCAACCCCAGCGACACGACCACGAGCGCGATCAATGCCTCCATCAGGGTTATGCCACGGATCCTGCCGAAAAGTCGGGTGTTCATTGAGCGATCCTCTTAAACAACTGCCTACGTACCGGAATTGTCCGCGTCCGGGAGACTCCAGTCGCGCCATGTGCCATACATCCCAACCCGCCGACCCTGGCTGCCGGCGCCGGCCAATGCGAGGGGATCGTAAATAATGGATGGGTTGCCGGAGAACGATTCGGTCACGCCCTCGATGATCATCGACCCGAAAAACATTGGAGTACCGTGGACCTGGCTCAGGTTTCCAGTGACGTACAGCACGCCGAAAAACTGAATGTTCCCGGTGGAGCGCAGGTCTCCATCGATCACGAGCACCAGGGGGTTTTCTCGGGTGCCGATATCGTCTGACAGGCTGACTGCGCCACCTTCACCATCGATCCAGACGACCTGGCCGCCCATCTCCGGAAGTTTGTCCACATCGTCCTTGCTGAGCTCGGTGGCGATGTCGGCCTTGTACTCGTCCTTTGGCAGGCCCATGAAGTACTCGAAGAACTGTTCCGGAGTCAACGAACCCAGCGTGGGGTCGTCTGGAATCACATCACCGCCAGTGCCCATGTGCATGCTGGTTCGGCAAATGTATTCCCGTTCAGGATCGTTGGCTTGCTGTGATCCACATTGTGCAGGAAGGTTCTCGAGATCGGGTTCGCGGCCATCCGATGGATTGAATTCGGGGTTGCGGGTGAAGGTGTTGCCCGGGTTGCCGGCAACCTCGAGGGCGCCGCCCGACCAGATGGTGAGATCGTGGAACAGATTGTAAACCCGGGCATTTCCATAGGTATTGGCGGAGCCACGGGACACGAATGGTGCGTTTGGCTGACCGCCCAGGGAAGGCCCTGCCAGCACCTCCATTTTAGCCAGGCTCCGGGCGGACAGGTCGTCACTCCAGCCACAGGCATAAATGAGAACGTGGCGGGTATCGCCCGGGGTGAAATCCGTATGGTTGAACGGGGCGGCATCCCAATGCGCGGGACACGGCGGTGGGCGCTCGGCGCCTGGGTCGCTGGCGACATCGGTTTCGGGGTGGTCCATTGCGGGTGCCCAGAAGCGGCACCGGTACGGGGGCTGATCCTCGCCGACATCGGGATCGCAGGGAAGGGCGGAAGGATCGTTGCCTCCCTGCTGCAGATAGGCAACTGCAGTCTCCAGAGCTGTCTGTGCCGCGGCGGCCGCTTGTTTCGCCCGGACTTCGTTGGCAGCCATGCGCTGCTCCATGAACGCGGTGTTGGCGGTGAATACCACCATCACCGTCACGGTGAGCAGAATGAAGACTGCAACCAGCAGGGCTGCCGCGCCTGTCGAGCGAGCGCGGAGCGGGGGCGGGAGGCTGGTTCTACGCATGTCCGTACTCCGGATAGGGGCGGTTGTCAGGGGTCTCGATGACGGTAGATCCGGTTGTTGCGGATCTTGACCGACTCGACCAGTTCGAGTGTGGCGTCAGGGTCCGTGACATGATGTCCTTCGATGAGCACATTGATCCGCCGGCTTTCCGCCAGAATGTCGCCATCGTTGACTTCGTATCCGCTGGCGACCGAATCGATGCACGCAGGCGTTACCGAATCAGCCGTGGTGATGCTCCATTCATGATGGTTGTCGTCGGCGTCGACCGCTGTGGCGTTGAAGCAACGAGAGCCAGTGGTGGAGAAGCGCAGGTCGTCGACCGCCACGACATCGCGGTCCGTCAGGGAGATCCAGTTCGCGTTTCCGGGGCAGGTAGTGGTTTGCTTGACGGTGGTGTCATCCAGCATCTGGATCTCGTCATTCGAGAGCCGGTACCCGTAGACCCAGGGCGAGTCGGAGTCGGTCAGAAAGTATTCGTCCGCGGTTGTCCAGCGCCAAGGGGGCGGAGGCGGATCCATCGCTTCGAAAGTCGGTTCGTAACTGAACATGATGCAGGTGCGATCGCTCAGGATGTTCACGTCGCGGATGCCGCCGGCGGTTGAGTCGCGGTTCGTGAATGGGTTTGGGTTGTCCGGCATCGCGTCCGAGCCGACCCTGATGCGGCCCGCATGGCCCCAGAACCCGGCCCGTTTCAAGTCATTTACGATGAAATCCATCGCGACCCGCAGTTCCTGGTTCAGGCGAGCTTCACGAACGGTGTGGTTGCTTCCCGTCAGCGTAACGAGGAATATCGCCAGTACGCCGGCAATCACGATCAAGCCGACGACGATCCCAACCATTAGTTCGACAAGCGTGAAGCCACGTTGCGCCGCGTGTGCTCGAGCGTGAGCGGTTCCGCTGGCTGCTACGGGTGGATGGGGCTGGTTCCTGATCGTTCCTGGTGACATGGTCATGAATCCCTACTCGGTTTGGATTCGGCCGAGCCGGTTGACGGTAGCAGTGCGGGTACGGCCGCGCGGGGATTCGACTCTGAGTGTCGTATTCTCGCCGGCGGTCACGGTGCCGCGCACGTAGTTGAACTGGATGCGTGCGGTTTCGACTTCGGGATCGTTGTTGATCAGTAGCTGGATGGAGGGGAACTGGTCGCTGGCGATTCGCTTCACACTCCTGAACGGTGTTCCGTCGTCGTCATCCACCGCCGCAATCAGCCAGCACGAATCGTCGTCTTCGACAGGTAGGCTGATTGCGGCGCTCTGGCAGTCGCAGCCGGCCGGGTCCGTGGTGATCCCGAGGCACCAGCCAAGTCCGTCCGCGTCGCCGCGATCGACCACCACGAACATGTCGCGAGATTGCTTGATGGCCTCGGTGCGAGCGTACTGAATCTGTTCGTAGATACCCTGTGCCGCCCCGGCCAGACGCCGGTTTTCGAGCAGGCTGTTGAGCGCTGGCGCGGCAAGCGTGATCAGGATCACCAGCACCGCGATGGTGATCATCAGCTCGATCAGGGTGATTCCGAGGTATGTGCGTGCGGACGCCATCGATCCGTTCCTGGACGAGGGAAGCGGTGGTTTTGCTGTCACCATGGCCCGAGTATAGTGAGGCGAACACGGCGGCGGCAGCTTCGGGCCTACCGTTCGGCGGTTTTGTCCGACCGGTCGAGGAATGAGGGATATGAAGCGTCATGGATGTGCTGAAATTCTGGTGTAGGCATCCGAATTCGATGCAGGGCTGGCGGTTGTCCACGAGGCATAGGGCGGGAACGGTGGCAATGATGCGTACGGCAAGAGGCTTCACGTTGATCGAGCTGATGATCGTGGTCGTGGTGGTGGCAATTCTCGCTGCGATCGCATATCCCAGCTATCTGGACTACATACGGAAGTCGAAACGGGCGGATGCACACACGGCGCTGTTGCGCGTGCAGCTCGAGCAGGAGAAGTTCCGGGTCAGCAATCCAGCTTATGCGGCAAACATGGATGCGCTTGACGCGTTGGCGGGCTGGAAGTCCGGCGACGTGTTCCTGTCGCCGGACGAGCACTACGAGGTCGATATCGTCGATGGAAGCGCGAGCGCGACGGCGTTCACCGTCAGGGCTACGGGGCTAGGCACCCAAGTCCAGGATACGGGTTGTACCGAGATCCGTCTCGTGGTTGCGGCAGGCGAGGAGGATCGGGAGCCGGCCAACTGCTGGTAGTGGCTGACGCTCGACCGCGGGCGGGGGGAGTTCACAAGGGGAGCAGCAATCGGAAGGCGCCGAAGTAGTGGGGTGCCCGGTTCTCAGGTCTTGCCCGCACCGAGTGCAGCCGCCGAGCTCTCGAACAGACTGATAAGCGGCGCGCCATACGTTCAGGGAAGGTCCCGCAATTGGTTTCGAACCTTGCGTAATTTCCGGCGACTGATGGGCACCGGCTCGAGCCCATCGTGGAAGAGCAGGCGGTGATCGGCTGAGGAACGGTGTTCGATGCCGGCGATTGCGTTTTTCACCGCCAGACAAGAGCGGTGAATGCGTAGGAGTTGACTTTGGAAACGCTCTTCCAGTTCATGCAGGCGCAGGTCGACGAATCCCTCCAATGACGCTGAGCGTGCGATCACGTAGCCCTGTTCCGCGGCGAAGTAGTCGATTTCGTCCAGGCGGACGAGGCGTTCCAGTCGTCCGATCGTCAGGCGCAGGAGTGGATTTCTGCCCGCATCCACGTTCCTCCGTTCGGTAGCGCGCTCGAGGGCGCGTTGAAGCCGCTCACGGCGAACCGGTTTCAACACGTAATCGCTTACCGCGACGTCGAACGCGCGTACGGCGTGTTCAGCGTGGGCGGTGACCAGCACCACTGGAATGCCGGGATGTTGCTGCTTCATTCGCACGGTGAGCGCGAGGCCGTCGCTTCCGGGCATCTCGATATCCAGAAGCACGACGTCTGGGTGGCTGTCGCGGCACGCCTGTTCGACCTCATTACCGTGGGCAGCCTCGGAGCAGACCATGTGCCCCAGTTCCCGAATCAAGTCTCTGAGGCGGGTTCGGGCTAGGGGTTCATCGTCCGCAATCAGAATGCGCAGCTTCATGGTTGGTGTCGGAATTTTCCTGCGTCAGGGGGAGGGTGACCGTTGCCTCGAAGGTGTCGGTCTTGTGCGTCACTTCCACGCGAGCTTTGCTGCCGAAACAGTGCTTCAGGCGCGCGCGGGCCTCTGCTCCCGCGGTTCCCGTGCCCCGCCCCGTATTCTCGCCGACGGTGTTGCCAATCCGGATCGATACCCAACGGCTGCCGGGCTGCACCTTGATCCATAGGCACCCGCCCTGGCGTTCCGGCGCGATGCCGTGCTGGATCGCATTTTCCACCAGCGGCAGGAGAACCAAGGATGGTACACGCAGGTTCAGGGCTGGGTGATCGGGTACGTCCCACTCCAGCAGCAGACGATCTCCGAAGCGGGTCTGCTCGATCGCGAGGTAGGCGTGGACGAGGTCGAGTTCCGTAGCCAACGGGTGGTCGGCACCGGTCGCGAAGGTGACGCGGAAAAGGTCGGCCAAATCCAAGGTCACTTGCTCCGCCCGCGCGGGATCGGAACGACATAAGCTGGCAATGGTATTCATGCTGTTGAATAGGAAGTGTGGCCGCACCCGCGCGCGCAAGGCCTGCTCGCGGGCTTGGGCAACCATCCGGGTTTCCTGCTGCCAGGCCGCGATCAGATAGAAATAACGGGTGGCAATCACGCTCAGCAGGGCTGCAACCGCGATCACCCGCAGCCGGCTGTGGCTGTCTGCGAGCATGACTTGCTCGGCGCCGAGGTGGACGAGCGCGGTGTTGACTACCGGGAGTAGGGTTGGAAGGCTGACCTGCAGGAGTAGTCCCCGTGTGCGTAGCCAAGATTGGATGGCGCAAAGCAGCAGCAGGCTGGTGAATGCGACCCACGCCATAAATATCAACACGGGGGCTGCCGTGAGGAGGGGGTCGCCTTCTCTACCTTGCAGCAGCACGACCACCAGGGACAGCGGGACTACCAGCATCAAGGTTCGCAAAACCGTTTCGCCCGAGCAGAAGTCCGGCAATACCGGCGTCGCGATGGCCGGTGTTCTCTCGCCGGTGCGCGTGGTCTCCGATCGCTCCATGCCCGTTTTCCCCCTGGGGCGCTGTGCGCCTGCGCGCCCGTCCCGTGAATCTAGCGCATTTGCCGCGTTCAGGCAGGGTGCCGATCCGGATTCCGGGGATGCTGTATCATGGTAGCAACGCTACCGGAGTGAGAGCGCATGCACAGCACCACTCAAGACCCGGACAAGTTTCGACGCTATCGCGAGCGCCTCAAGGCCAAGGGTTTGCGCCAGATTCACCTCTGGGTACCGGATACCGCGAGCCCGCGGTTCCAGCAGGAGCTTCGCCGGCAACTGGCGTTGGTCGAGGCCAGCACTGAAGACCGCGAAACCCTGGAGTTCATTGAGGCAGCGGCGGATTGGTCGGATTGATGCGCCGTGGTGATATCGTGACCGTTGCGGCTCCTGGAGCATACGGTAAACCGAGGCCGGCGGTGGTGATCCAGGGGGACTCCCTGAATCAGGCTGACCCGAGTAGCACGATCGTGGCGCTGATGACCAGTGCACCCGTGGACGCGCCTCTGCTCCGGTTGACGGTTCCGGCGAACGAGGAGACCGGTCTGCGAACGACAAGCCAGGTTCAGGTGAACCGCATTCTGACCCTGCCTGTAGCCAAGGTGGGGCAGACGATCGGGCGCTTGAACGATCGGCAGATGGTCGAACTGAATCGTTTGCTGGCGGTGGTCATCGGCTTGACGTGAACTCGGAGTGGGCCGTCCCGGTTGGGTGGTGGGTAGGCGCGACGGTGCTCCATGATCACGGCGATTTCGGGGTCGGACCAAGACAACCCATTATGAATGGAGCACGGATTTTCGATGGCAAGTGCGTTGATGCATCGGCTGGATACCCCGGATCTGCTCGATCTGCAGCAGCAGGCGGCGGACGCCGCCGGGGTTCCGGTGGGTTTTCAGGACCGGAGCAGGGACGGCATTCCCGTTCCCGAGCTGCGGGTCATTCCGGCGGGTGAGTTCGAGATCGGCTCGGACGCTTCCGAGTACGGCCACAAGGACACCGAGTCGCCACGCCGGTTCGTGCTGATCGAGCGGCCGTTCGCGCTGGGGCGCTATCCGGTGACGAAGGCCGAGTTCGCGGCCTTTCAGCAGGCGACGGGCTGGGTGCCGCGCCGCGACGTGATCTGGCCGAAGGGTGACCAACAGCCGGTGTTCAACCTGCGCCTCGCCGATGTCGAGGCCTACCTGGAGTGGCTCAGCGCGCAGGCCGGTCAGCGCTATCGCCTGCCCACCGAGGCCGAGTGGGAGTTCGCGGCGCGCGCGGGCACGCGCACCGCGTTCGCTTTCGGCGATGCCGTGGGGTGCCGGGACGTGCACTTCAACTCCCTGTTCCCGTACGACGAGCGGCGCGAACGCCGCAAGTGGTACATCCCGTTGTGCATTCCGTTGCCGCGCGCGATGGATGTCGGCAGCTTCCCGCCGAACCGCTGGGGCCTGCACGACATGCATGGCAACGTGCAGGAGTTCACGCAGACGCCCTGGCGGGACAGCCATGCCGACCTGCCGCGCGATGGTGTCTACCGCCGCCGCCCCGACGATGAATGGCTGGTGGTGAAGGGCGGCTCCTGGTTCGATCCCGCGGTGGCCTGCCGCAGCGCTTCCCGCCGGCGCCGGCACATTACCGAGATGGATACCAACCTGGGGTTCCGCGTGCTGCGCGAACTCCGCTCGGGCACCCGCACCCGGTAGGTCGCGCTGCCTGCGCACCAACGCTGTGAACGATGGATGGGGCCATTGCAGCGCCCGGCGGCTATAGCCAGCGGGCGAGCCAGAGCCTGAAGCGCAGTTCCAGCGGGGGTGCGTAGCCCTGCTTGCGGAAGACGATCTCGCCATCGCGATCGATGATGAACGTGCTGGGCACCGCGCGCACGCCGTAGGTCCGGGCCAGGTCGCCGCCGGGGTCGTTGACCACTGCCAGCTTGCGCTCCCGCTCGGTCAGGTGCGCCTCCACCTCGGCCTCGCTGCCGGACTGCATCGCGACGGTCAGCACCGGGTGGCTGCGGCTCAGGCGCAGAATCTCGCCCTCTTCCAGCCGGCAGATCGGGCACCAGGTGGCCCAGAAGTGCAGCAGCATCGGCTCGTCTGCGAAGTGGGCGAGGCTGACCGGCGTACCGTCGAGCAACTGCGCTTCGAAGGCCGGGGCGGGTCCTTGTGCCAGATCGCGCGCGATCCAGGCGCGCACCAGCAGCACGACCCCGATGACGATCGCGATCTCGAGTACCCAGCGCCAAACGGGGCGGCGTTTCTTGACTGCAGTGTTCATGGTCGCCTCAAGGATGCCTGGCTATGCCCGGTCCTGACTATCACGAAACCTCCTCAGCCAGGGTGGCACTGCTCTGCGTCGGTCGTCATTGCGAGCTTAACGTGAAAGAACCCGCGCGCGCGTCCGGGGTGACCTGTAGGGCGGAAAAGCGCAGCGTCATCCGCCGCTCGCGGCGTTCGCGCCTCCCCGGCGCCTGCGGCGACCCGGGCGCCGGATGGCGGATGACGGCCTTCGGCCTTTTCCGCCCTACGCCTACGCCTCTTTCATCATCGGGGGTGGCTGCTGGCCATGACAGTTAGCGTGTCCGCGGATCTCCCGGGCTGGCGACAGGAACGCTGCCGGCGAGCGGGAGTCGTAGTATCATGAAACCGTAATGATAATCGCAACCCGGGTTGCCCCGGTCCGGCGATCCGGGAGGTTTCCGCTCCGCCGGCTGCCGGTGGCGCGTGTGTGCAGAGGATCCCGATGGCACTGGCAGAAGCCACCTACGATGTACCGCGAACCGCGGCGATTACCGCGGCCCGGCCGCAGCTGGGCGACGCGGAACGCGCGGCGCTGGTGGCGCGCATCAAGCGCCTGCTAAAGGAGCGCGACGCGGTGCTGGTCGCGCATTACTATGTCGATTCGTCGCTGCAGCAGGTCGCCGAGGAAACCGGCGGTTGCGTCGCGGATTCGCTCGAGATGGCGCGTTTCGGCAAGGAACACGCGGCGGGCACGCTGGTCGTGGCGGGCGTGCGCTTCATGGGCGAGACCGCCAAGATCCTCAGCCCGGAGAAGCGCGTGCTGATGCCGACCCTCGAGGCCGAGTGTTCGCTCGATCTCGGCTGTCCGGCGGACGCGTTCCAGCGGTTCTGCGAACAACACCCCGGGCGTACGGTGGTGGTGTATTCGAATACCTCGGTTGCGGTGAAGGCGCTGGCCGATTTCGTGGTGACCTCCAGTATCGCCGTACCGCTGGTGGAACACCTGCGCGACCAGGGAAAGAAGATTCTCTGGGCTCCGGACCGGCATCTGGGCGACTACATCCGCCGTGAGACCGGCGCCGACATGATGCTCTGGGAGGGTTCCTGCGTGGTGCACGACGAGTTCCGCTCGCGTGAACTGGAGAATCTGCGCAAGGCGCATCCGGCGGCGGCGGTGCTGGTGCACCCGGAGTCGCCGCGCGAGGTGATTCTGCAGGCCGACGTGGTCGGTTCCACCAGCCAGTTGATCGCCGCGGTGCGTGAACGCCGGGAATCGGAATTCATCGTCGCGACCGACAACCGCATTTTCTACAAGATGCAGCAGGCGGCGCCGGGCAAGCGGCTGATCGAGGCCCCGACCGGAGGCCACAGCGCCACCTGTCACAGCTGCGCGCATTGCCCGTGGATGGCGATGAACGACTTGAGCAGTCTCGCCGATACGCTGGAGCACTGCAGCCACGAGATCTTCGTCGACGAGGCTGAGCGGGTGAAGGCGCTGACCGCGACGCAGCGCATGCTCGATTTCGCTGCCGCGCACCGCCGCCGCGTCGTCGGCGACGCGTAGGCCGCACGGGCTTTTCTGGAGTTGTCTGCAATGTACAAACGCCCTGCGCGCCTGTTGGTGGCCGCGCTGACCGACGACGGTCGGGCGCGGCTGGTGGAGCGGTTTGCGTGCCAGCCGGTGCTTGCGCAATGGCTGGAGGTGCGTTCTGCCGCATCCATGCGCCGGTTGGATAGGGCAGACCTGGAGTGGGCGGACCTGCTGGTCGCGGTCGACGATGCGGCTGCGCGGGCGTTCCCGAGCGAACGCCCCGCGACCTGTCATCTGAGGCGCTGGCGGTTGCCCGCTGCGGGTGCGCCCAGCGTCGAGGCCGCCGCGGCCTCGGCGCTGAACTGCATCGTCGGCGGTATGCGCATGCTTGCGCGGATGGATGCAGCCGACTGATCCCGATGGCGGCCTGGGCCCCGGCCTGCCGGACGGTGTGGCCCGGATGCGGAGTCGGGAATGCGGCCTTCAGGCCTCGCGGTGGAGCTTCTCGGCGATTTCCAGCCACAACTGTTCGAAGGCCTGGGTCGCACGCGCCCGCGGCTGGTGGACCGGCAGCGGCGCGCGGTGGCGTCCCATCGCTTCCACTGCCGCGGCGTAGGGTATGGCCGTGGCCAGCAGGTTCGGGATCTCGTCGCGCAGCGCGATCCCGCCCTCACGATGCTGCTTGCGCCGATTGTCGACCATCGACAGGAACGGGTAGAGCTTTACCCGCCGGATCTTCTCGCCCTGGAGGAACCCGACCATCTGTTCGTAGCTGCGCAGCGACAGTTGCGAGGGGATGATCGGCACCGCGATCAGGTCGGCGGCGTGGAACAGGTTCTCGGTGACGGTGGAGAAGCTGGGCGGGCAATCCAGCACCACCAGATCGAACTCGGGTTCGAAGGCCTTCAAGAGCCTGCGTACCTGGAACGCGGGGTGTTCGGCCTTGCGCAGGTACTGGTCGAGATGGCGGTTGTCGAAATCGGCCGGCAGGCAGGACAGGCGCGGCCAGGCGGTGGCCTGCACCGAGTCGGTCCAGTCCCGCTTGCCGCGCGCGAGCTTCTTCACGCTGCCCTGCACGCCCGCTTCCAGCCCCAGGTACCAGGTTGCCGCAGCCTGGGGGTCGAGATCCCAGAGCAGTGTCTTCCAGCCGTACTGCGCCGCGAGGTAGGCGAGGTTCACGGCGCTGGCGGTCTTGCCGACGCCACCCTTGAGGTTGTAGATCGCGAGTGTTTTCAACGGGGGCTTCCGTCGCGGCTGCCGTTGCGCACCAGGGTACCCCTACCGCCTGCGGCCTGGGCGGGCCGAGCGGGCCGTGCCGCGCCCGGCGTCATCGGGGGTGGTCCCGGGGCGGGCTTTCGGCAACGGATGCGGCATATCGGTCGGCGAGGTGGCACTGGTACAGGGCCCAGACCCGCGGGGCAATCGCGCCGCGGCTCCCCGGGTAGGTGAGGCGGTCGTGGATCAGCTGGTGCAGATCCTCGCATTCGGTGTTGACCAGGGTGCCGTCGACTGCGTGGAAAATCAGCACGCGGGTACCGCGCCCGGCGATCGGCAGCAGGGCCCCGATGATGCCGGTATCGTTCAGTCCGGGGCTGGCGCGTGGATCGCCGTCCTCCCAGGGCGGGCGGATCAGGCTGCCGAGCAGTTCCTGGTAGGTGTCGGCACACGCGACGCAGATCTCGCCGGCTCGCGGCCCCGGCACCCCTGCGAGGGCGGCCTGGATCTGCGGGTCGGGCAGAAGCATCCGGCGTTCGTTCAGGCGCTGCCGGTTGTGCTCCCCGGTGGGCAGCAGCCGCGGCACGGCCGTGCGGCACGAGTGGCAGGTCCAGGAAGCGATCCTGGGGCCTTGCAGGACGTTGCTCGGCGGCATGGCGTCGGTCCGGGGCGGCAGCCGTGGGCCGCTGTGGTCTGGCACGGGTTCCGGACGGTCAGCCGTAGTAGTCGGGTTCGTTGCCCGGCTTCCACTTGATGTTGCACCCGAGGCTCGCCTTCTGGTCGGCGGGAATCGCATGCCCGGCGAGCAGCGCGTCGGTGGCCGCGCGCAGGTCGTTGCCGGTGACCGGGGTATCGCTGCCCGGCCGGGCGGCGTCGAACTGGCCACGGTAGACCAGCTTGCGGTTGGCATCGAACAGGTACAGGTCGGGGGTGCAGGCGGCCTGGTAGGCCTTGGCGACCGACTGGTCCTCGTCCAGGCAATACGGGAAGGTGTAGCCGAACCGGCGTGCGTCGTCGCGCATCGCGTCGGGCCCGTCTTCCGGGTGGGCCTGGATGTCGTTGGAGTTGATCGCGATGACCGCGATGCCCCGTTCCGAGTATTCGCGTCCGTACCGCGCGAATTCGTGGCGGATGAGCTGCACGAACGGGCAATGGTTGCAGATGAATGCGATCATGAAGCCCTTCGCATCCGGGAAGTCGTCCAGACCGATGGGGTTGCCGGAGACGACGTCGGGCAGGCGGAAGTTCGGGGCTTCGGTGCCCAGGTCGATCATCTGCGAGGGTGTACGTGCCATGGGTACTCCGCGGTCATGGTTGCCAGGAAACCCCGATTATACGTTCGGACGCGGTCGCGGGCCCGTGCCCGCCGGAAAACGCGGTGATTGGTACGGGAGCCTTGAAACCCCCGCAGCGCGCCGCCATGGTTGCCGGTCCGGACCGCGCCGGGGGGCGAATGGGATCCACTGTCACCCTCCCGGCGCGGGCGGAGGTCGGCGGCGAGTACGGAGCGCAAGTCCATGTCAGGCTGGGTGGTCGGAGAGGTAACGGATCTGAAGCGGTGGACCGACCGCAGCTTCAGCTTGTGCGTCGACGCGGAGGTGGAGCCGTTCCGCGCGGGGCAATACAACCGCCTGCGGCTGGTGGTCGACGGGGAGCCCGTCGCCCGTCCCTATTCGTATGTGAATCCTCCCGGCACCCGCCCACTCGAGTTCTACCTGATCACGGTACCCGGTGGCCCGCTGAGCAACCGCCTGATCGAGTTGGCACCAGGGGATACGGTCGAACTGATGCCGCGTTCGAGTGGCTTGTTCACGCTCGATTCGGTGCCCGATGCAGCCGACCTGTGGCTGCTGGCGACCGGCACCGGGCTCGGCCCGTTCCTGTCGATGCTCGGCACCGACGAGCCCTGGCAACGCTTCGGGTCGATCCGCCTCGTGCACTCGGTGCGCCATGCGAACGAACTGACGTACCAGGAGACGATCGCCGGATTCACACAGCGTGATCCGGAACGGTTTCGCTATGTTCCGATGATCAGTCGCGAGGACAGGCCGGGTCTGCTGCGGGCGCGGATCCCGTCGGCGCTCGACGACGGGCAGCTCGAGGCATTGGCAGGCCTGGAGATCGGTGCGGATCACTCGCAGGTGATGATCTGCGGCAGCCCGGACATGGTGCGCGACACGCAGGCGGTGCTGCGAGCACGCGGGTTGCAGCGGCTCCGGCGGGGCATGCCGGGCCAGATCACGGTGGAAAACTACTGGTGAGGGCGTAGCAGGTCGTCGGCCCAGGCATGAATCAGGCGCGCGACGTACGCGGTATGTTCCGGGCGCGTCAGCAGGTGATCTGCACGGTGCAGGGCGACGAAGCTCTTGGGATGCCGCGCGCGCTCGAAGATCCGGCGCGCGTGATCGATGCCGACCACGCTGTCCTTCGGGGAGTGCAGCACCAGCAGCGGGCGCCCCAGCGCTGGCAGCGCATCGTCGAGATGCTCGTCTTCGACGGAGTCCATGAATTCCCGGCCGATCGTGATCCTGCGTCCGCCGATGTCCACCTCGGCCGAGCCGGTTTCGCGGATGCCGTGCGCGCGGGCTTCGAACAGCCGGGTCACATGGCCTGGTTCCGCCGGTGCGGCGATGGTCACGACCCCCCGCAGTTCGTCGCGATTCCCGGCCAGCGCGAGCGCCATTGCGCCGCCGAAGCTGTGGCCGATCAGCAGGTCGGTGGGGAAGCCGGTGTAGGTGTCGAATGCGTCCAGTGCGGCGCCGAGGTCTTCGCAATAGGTTTCGAAGCTGCTGTCGACGAAGCGGCCCTGCGCCTCTCCCAGACCCATGAAATCGAAGCGCAGCACGATGATGCCCTCGAGGGCGAGGGCGCGCGCAAGCCGTACCGTGGCCGGGAAGTCCTTCGAGCACGCGAAGCAATGAGCGATGCAGGCTTGCCCCACCGGGATGCCTTCGGGCTCGACCACCACGCCGCTCAGTTGGATTCCCCGCGGGGTGTCGATCGCCAACGCCTTGTTCCTGATGCCCATATCCGCTCCGGTCGCAATGTCTGCGGCGGCGGGATCGGTTGCCCGCGGTGCGCCGCCGCACGGGGAGGCGTGATGGCAGCCGTGCCCGTGCTCTGAGATGATACGCGAGCCGTACTGCAAACAGGGGGTTCCGTGGTCGACGACGAGGGTGAACTGCGCGCGCGGATCGTGGAGCTCGAGGCCGAGCATCAGGCGCTCGAGACCGCGCTCCAGGCGCTGCAGCAAGCGGCCGCACCCGACCTGTTCGCTCTGCGGCGGTTGAAGAAGCGCAAGTTGCTGCTGAAGGACGCGATCGTGCGCCTGCGCAGCCGCCTGATCCCCGACCTCAACGCCTGAAACGCAAACGGCGCCCCGGGGCAAGCCCCGGAGCGCCGTATCTGCAGTCGGGCCCGTTAGCGTGAAAGTCACGGCCTGTCTCGTGTCCCGGGCGATCCGTAGGGCGGAAAAGCGCAGCGTCATCCGCCGTACGGCGTTCGCAGTGCCCAGGCGCCCGCGGCAATCCGAGCGCCAGCTGGCGGATGACGGCCTTCGGCCTTTTCCGCCCTACGCCTCTTTCATCATCGGGGGTGCCTCACCCCCGATGGCATGACAGTTAGCGTGGAAGTCACGGCCTGTCTCGTGTCCCGGGCGACCCGTAGGGCGGAAGAGCGCAGCGTCATCCGCCGCTCGGCGTTCGCGCCTCCCCGGCGCCTGCGGCAACCCCGGCGCCGGATGGCGGATGACGGCCTTCGGCCTTTTCCGCCCTACGCCTCTTTCATCATCGGGGGTGGCCGCTGGCCATGAAAGTTAGCGTGGAAGAACCCGCGGCGCGCGTCCGGGGTGACCTGTAGGGCGGAAAAGCGCAGCGTCATCCGCCGTACGGTGTTCGCTGTGCCCAGGCGCCTGCGGCAATCCGGGCGCCGGATGGCGGATGACGGCCTTCGGCCTTTTCCGCCCTACGCGTCTTTCATCATCGGGGGGTGGCTGCCCGCGCCATGACAGTTAGCGTGAAAGAACCCGCGGCGCGCGTCCGGGGTGACCTGTAGGGCGGAAAAGCGCAGCGTCATCCGCCGCTCGGCGTTCGCGCCTCCCCGGCGCCTGCGGCGACCCCGGCGCCGGATGGCGGATGACGGCCTTCGGCCTTTTCCGCCCTACGCCTCTGAAACGCAAACGGCGCCCCGGGGCAAGCCCCGGAGCGCCGTATCTGCAGTCGGGCCCGTTAGCCCCAGATGTCGGCGGTGATGCCGTCGTACCAGCCCTTGGTGTAGAGCGCTTCCTGCTGGCGGAACGACGCCGGCGCGTCGGCCGGGCTGACGCCGCCTGCCCCTTCGACGGCCGCAATCGTGCCGTCCTTGTACGCATACACGGCCGCCACGCTGATTGCGTGATCGGGCGTGATCAGGCTATAGCAGGTGTTGGCGGTGGAGGGCATCAGCGGATCCTGGCCGGAGAGTTCGCGCACGATCGCCGCCGCGGCCACCTTCGCCTGGTTGTTGGCCGAGTGCCCCGACTTGGGCATGGCCCCGGCGACGCTGGAGTCGCCGATCACGTAGATGCCGGGGTGGATGCTCGACTCGAAGGTCAGCTGATTCACCGGGCACCAGAAACCGTCGCCAGCCAGGCCCATCTGCAGTGCGATCGCGCCCGCGGTCTGCGGCGGGATGTAGTTCAGCACGTCGGCCTTGATCCGGGTGAAACCGGCATCGGCGATGGCAGTCAGGTTGGGAGCGTCGATCTCCTCGACCTGTCCCCCCTCGGAGCTCGGCACCCATTCGATCATGTCGCCGTAGTGCTGCTCCCAGCCGGCCATGAACAGCCCCTGCTTGGAGAAGTTCTCCTTGTTGTCGAGGATGATGATCTTCGAGCGCGGCTTCGCCTGCTTGAAGTAGTGGGCGACCATCGACGCGCGCTCGTACGGACCCGGCGGGCAGCGGAACGGGTTTCCGGGTGCCACCATCACGAACACGCCGCCGTCGGACATCGCCTCGAGCTGACGACGCAGCAGCACCGTCTGCTCCCCGGCCTTCCAGGCATGCGGGATACGTTCGGCGTCGGCAGCGGTGATCCCCGGCACCGCGTCGTAGCGGAAGTCGATCCCCGGCGACATGATCAGGCGGTCGAAGTTCATCGTGGCGCCGCCTGCGGTCGTCACCGTCCGGCGCTCGGGGTTGATTTCGGTCACGGAGTCCTGCACCACGTTTACCCCGTGGCGATCCTTCAGCGCGCCGTAGGTCTGCTCGATGTCGTCCATCGTGGCATGGCCGCCGAGCACCCAGTTGCTGCCGTAGCAGGTGTAATAGGTGGCCTTCGGCTCGATCAGCGTCACCTGCATTTCGGGCGCGAAGCGTTTCAGGTACTTGGCCGCAGTGGCGCCGCCGGAGCCGCCGCCCACGACGACCGCGTGGGCGCTGGATGCATCGGCCACTCTGCCGTTGGCCGCGCAGCCGAACCCGGTCGCTGCCGCAGCGCCTCCGATGCCGATGGCCTTGAGAAAATTACGACGTGTAACGTTGGTCATCTGTGTTGTCCCCCTGCGTTATTCGATGGTCGAGAAGTAGTCGGCCATCAGGACGATTTCCTCGTCCGTGTAGCCACGCGCGTGACGGTTCATGATCGTGCCCGGACGCGAGCCGTCCTTGAAGGCCTGCATCTGCGAGATCATCAGGTCGCGCGGGTAGCCGACCAGGCCGGGCATGTTGCCGGTGCCGTCGATGCTGTGACAGGAAAAGCAGGAGGTGGTGAGCAGTTCACCCCGGGTCACGTCGGCCGCCGCCTGCGGCACGAAGGCCGCCGTTGCCAGGGACGCCGCGAGGCTGGCGGCGAGAATACGGGAACGTTTCATAAAAATTTGGCTCCTCCGATGAATGTCGTGGACTTGGATCGTGTCGAGTCGCTGGTTGTATCGATCGTTGTCCGCTTTCTTCTTGCACGCGGGTTTTTCTGGCGCCGGTGCCGCTTCCGCTCTCCATTGCGGCAGCGGGGTGTTTGGCGGGGCCGTGGGGCCGCCGGGTGATCCGGCATCCAGAACCCATTGAGGTATACGTAACCCCAAGGAGGTAGGCTAGACCCTGAAATTGCCGATTTCCAGTCGCGCGTACTGGTTTTTGTGGCCTGCGGCCCGTCTGGATCCCCGATGACGGTCTATTCCTCGTGCTCGATGCCGAGGATATCCAGGGCCTCGAGCAGATATTCGGAGATCAGCGGCGTCGCGATCAGACGGTCCATCACCTCCGGTGACCAGTTGTCCAGCGCTTCCCGCTTGGCTTCTTCCCATTCGGATGGGCTGTAATCGCCGCGCCCCAGCCACTTGAGCGCCAGCAGTTCGGCCTGCTGGACCGGTTCCAGCCCATGGAGCCCGATTCGGAGTTCCTGCAATGTCAGGTCGCTTCCGTGATCGGCGAGGACTTGCATGGCCCAGTCGCCGTCGTTGCCGTCCGGTGAATCGTCGGGAAAAACAACCTCTTCCTTCGCATGGAACTCGCGGGTCGAGCGCACGACCCAAAGCACGGTATCGAGGTTGATGCTGAGCATGGACTGATCTCCCTTTGCAGGATGTTGCGAAAGCCCCCCACTCTTTCGCAACGTACCGCAATCGAGACGCCGCGTCGGCACTCGGACCCGCTGTTTCCCTGGTCGTCTTCAGACCGGGTTCAGGCTAGGCTTCTAGTGTAATACGCAGCCCCCGGGGCTGCATGCGCAATGCAGGACCGGCAGCCCGCGAGCGAGCGGCGGCGCGGGCTGCCGCGGAACGCGGGATACCTCTGGAGATTACGAGCATGCAACTGGATCCGATCGAAGCAACGGGCCGTGTCGGCTTGGTCGTGCCGACCGTGCTGCTGACCCTGCTGTTGCTGGCATGGTTGCCGGCGACGGTTCTGGCGCGGGACGAGCCGCCCGCGGCCAGCCTGGAGGAGGCGGTGGCGCAGGTGGAGCGTGCCCACGGTGGACGTATCCTGTCGGCCCGGTCCGAGCGCAGCAACGATCGCGTGGTCTACCGGATCCGGTTGCTGACCCAGGATCAGCAGGTGCGTACCTTCGAGATCCCCGGGGCCGAGGGTGCGCAGCCGTGAATCTGCGTGTGGTGCTGATCGAGGACGACGATTCGCTGCGGGAGCGCCTGGCGGAGGCCCTGAGGGCGGCCGGCTGGCGCGTGGATCCGGCCGCAGACGGAAGGGACGGGCTGTACCAGCTGACCGAGTATCCCTGCGACATCGCGATCGTCGATCTCGGTCTGCCGGGGCTCGACGGTCTCGAGGTGATCCGCCGGGCCCGGGCCGTCAATGCCCGCCTTCCGATTCTGGTCCTCACCGCCCGCGATCGCTGGCAGGACAAGGTGGAAGGGCTCGAGGCCGGAGCGGACGACTATCTGACCAAGCCGTTTCACGTCGAGGAGTTGCAGGCGCGCTTGCGTGCGCTGGTGCGGCGCAGCCTGCAGGATGGGCAGGAACGCCTCGATTTCGGTCCGCTGGTGATCGATACCGCGACCGATACCGTGCTGCTGCGCGGCGAGGCCGTGACGCTGACCACGTTCGAGTACCGGCTGCTCTTGCAATTGGTGCGGCAGGCCGGTCGCCCGCTCAGCAAGGATCTGCTCGCCGACTACCTCTACGAGCACGATGCCGACCGCGAGAGCAACGTGATCGAGGTGCTGATCGGTCGGCTGCGGCGCAAGCTGGATCCGGACGGGCGCCTGGGCGTGATCGAGACGCTGCGCGGGCGCGGCTACCGGTTCACACTGCAGCCGGCCGAGGCGCGCAGTTCCGGCACATGAGCCCGCCCGGCCTGAGCCTGACGCTGCGCATCACGCTGGTGACCGTGGCCATGATCGCAGTGTTCTTCCTGGTGACCGCCACGCTGCTCGAACGGGCGTTTCGCGAGAACGCCGAGGACGCGGTGATGACGCGCCTGGAAGCGCAGCTGCTGCTGTTGATGGGGGTGGTCGAGGTGTCTGGCCCGCACGAAGTGCGGCTGCCCGAGCTGCTGCCCGAGGCCCGCCTGTCGTTGCCCGCGGGCGGGCTCTACGCGCGCATTCTCGACCGGGACGGCGAGATGCTCTGGCGCTCGCCGTCCGCGCTCGGGGTGGCCCTCGGCGACTGGCGCGAGCGGCAGATGTTTCAGCACGAGATGACGGTGCGCTGGGAATTGCCGGAGCAGTCGTTTCCGCTGACGTTCCAGGTGCTCGAGGACCGCGAGGCGTACATCGCCCAGATCGATCGTTACCGCCGTACTCTATGGGGCGCGCTGGCCCTGCTGACCGCGCTGCTGATGGCGGCGCAGGCGCTGGCGCTGGGCCTGTGGGGACTGCGGCCGCTGCGCCGGGTGCGGACCGATCTCGAGGCGTTGCGCCTAGGGGAGAATCGCCGCCTGGAGGGCAGTTACCCGCGCGAGATCGGAATGCTGACCGACAGCATCAACGCGCTGCTCGAGTTCGAGCGCGAGCGCCTGCAGCGCCAGAGCAACGCGCTCGCGGACCTGGCGCACAGCCTGAAGACTCCGCTGTCGGCGCTGCGCCTGGCCGTGGAAAGTGGCGACGGTGAGCACCGCGACATGCGAATACAGATCGAACGCATGCAGGAGATGATCGAGCACGAGTTGAATCGGGCACAGCGCCTCGGGCCATCGCCGTTTCAGGCGCCGCTGGTGCTGGCCCCGGTGATCGAGCGTACCTGCACCGCGCTGCAGCGCGTGGCCGACCACCACGGAGTCGTGCTGGACACGGTGCTGCAGCCGGAGTGCACGCTGCGCATCGATACCGGCGCGCTGTTCGAATTGCTCGGCAATGTGCTCGACAATGCGCTGCGCCACGCCCGTTCCCGGGTCCGGGTCACGCTGGGTTGCGGGCCCGAAGGACTGGAACTGTGCATCGACGACGACGGACCGGGCATTCCGGAAGCGGAACGCGAGCGGGTGCTGCGGCGCGGGGCGCGCAGCGATACCCGCGCCGGCGGGCAGGGGCTGGGGCTGCATATCGTGGCCACGCTGGTGCGCGACCACGGCGGCGAGCTGAGCATCGAGCACGCGCCGGGACTCGGCGGAGCCCGCATCCGGATGACGTTCCCGGGCGCGTGACCCGGTGCCGTTGACGGCTACAGCAGGAACGGATCCAGCGGCAGGGCCGGTTCCGCGCCGAGCACGCTGTCGCGCAGCAGGCAGGCGGAGCCGCAGGCGAAGGTCCAGCCGAGGTGGCCCGCGCCGGTGTTCAGGAACAGCCCGGGGATCCGGGTCGGCCCGAGGATCGGCGTGCCGCGTGCGCTCATCGGCCGCAGGCCGGTCCAGGGTTCCATCGTTGCGGCATCGAAATACTCGGGCAGCCGGGGCAGGGTGCGCCGGCATTGCGCGAGCACGTTCGCCACGCGCGACGGGTTCAGGCGCAGGTCCGCGCCGGTGAACTCGGCGGTTCCGGCGAGCCGCAGCCGGCCGCCAAGCGGGGTCAGCACCACCTTGTTGGCGTCGTCGATGATCGGCAGCCTGGGACGCCAGGGTTCGGGAAGGTCGAGGGTCAGCGAGTAGCCCTTCACCGGGGCGACCGGCAGGCGCAGACCCAGCTGGCGCAGCAATGCGGGAGCGGCGAAGCCGGACGCAAGGACCACCGCGTCGGCTGCCATCGGGCCGGCCGAAGTTTCCACTCCGTTGATGCGCCCCTGGAACAGCCGCCAGCCGGTGACCTGCGTATTCGAGTGCCAGCGCATGCCGGCCTGCTGCGCGGCGGTCGCCAGTTCGCGGGTGAACGCCGCAGCATTGCCGATCGCATCGTCGGGGAAGAACAGCGCGCCACAGAGGCGGTGTGCAATCGGTGCGAGTGCCGGTTCCTCGGCCGCCACGCGCTCGGAGTCCCAGTCCTCGAAGCGAACCCCGGCATCGGCCATCGCCTGGCTGGCGCTGCGGTTCTTTCGGAGACTTTCCGGATCCTGAAAGATTTTCAGGATTCCGGACTCGACGAACTGGAAGTCGAGCTGCAGCCGATGCTGCAGTTCGCGCAGCTGGCGCAGCGCATACTCGGCGAGGCGAGCGTTGTGCAGGGTATTGCGCTCGAAGCGCGGGCGGCGGCTGTTCCAGAGGAATTCGATGCCCCAGGGCAGGATGCCGGGCAGCGCGCGCGGGCGCAGCAGCAGCGGGGAACTGTCGCGGCCGACGTAGCGCAGCAGATCCCGGCCGACCCCGGGGGCATTCCAGGGCTCGGCATGGCTGGCATGGAGCATGCCGCCGTTGGCGGAACTGGCCCCCCGCGCCGGCAGGTCGGCGGCATCGACGAGGGTGACGTCGGCGCCGGCGGCCCTCAGGTACCAGGCGGTGGCGGTGCCGGTAACCCCGGCCCCAATCACGATTACATGCATTGGCGGCATTCCCTGTTCGACCCGGCCGCGCGCGCGATCGCGCCGGCGGAAAATGATTCCCCGATCTCGATGCCGCAGGCGTCGCGCAGGGCCCGGCGGTCGGCCTCGGTAAGCCGCGTGAGGCCCCGGTTCTGATCAGTGACACGGAAGTACATCAGGGCTCCCGGGTCCTCGACATGCGAGATCCCCAGCGCATGGCCCAGCTCGTGGGCGAGCACTTGGCGCAGGTCGTCCCGGTCGTGGAACTGGTAGACGGCGATACTGTGCGTGACCGTGCCGCCACGCTGGCGCCGGGTATAGCGCGCCTTGTCGTAGCCGGGTTCGGCGGCAAAGCGTTCGTTCAGGTAGCTGACCTGCCGGTTCAACTCCTCTGCCGCGAGGCGCGCCGCGTCGGCGTTCCGATTCACGCGCAGCCGCAATCGCTCCGCCGCGGCCGCCTGCTCCTCTAGCGCCTGGCGCTTTCGTTCAAGCGCCTGCGCTTCCTGGTCCAGCTGGCGGGCACGGGCAGCGCTGTGCGCGACCTCGCCTCGGTTCCATTGCCGGATGCGCGTGTTGTGGGCTGCCAGGCGCAGTTCGTACTGCTGGATCTGCTGCCGATAGGCGGCCTGCCGGGTTTCCAGCTGCTGCCGCAGGCCATCATGCTCGCTGCGCAGCTCCTCGAACCGCTCGCGCGCGCGTTCGAGTGCTTGCTCGGCCTGCTGACGCGCCACCCATTGATCCTGGCGTTCGTCGTACTGCAAGTCGATGGTGAGCGAGCCTAAGGGATCGGCGCGAAACAGCGTACGCGGGGTTGCCGCTTCCCAGATGGCCGCCGCGTCGTCCAGGGTTTCACGGAGTTCGGTGCCGGATACGCCGAAGCGGGGGTCGATTTCGCCGATGCGGTAGGTCACCGGCAGCTGGCAGGCGGCGGCGGAGAAGCCAGGCCAGAGACCGGTCTGCGCCGTGCCCGTGGGAACCCACAGGGCGGCCAGCAGGCAACCGGAGGCGAAGGCGGCAGACAGGAGCGATCGTTGCATGGGGTCAGAATTCTAGCGGGCACCGGTGCACCAGGGCCAATGTCTGCGTGAGCGCGGCCGTGTTCCACGAGGCTTCAGGAAGGTTCCGGCAACTGCCGGACGAACGCGGCGCGTCCGGCCGCGTCAGCGGTATCGCGCGCCGGGTGGGTGTCGACGGCCCGGATCCGATCCAGCAGGCCGAGGCCGTTGGCCGTTTGCACCGCGAGGCCCGGTCGGGCGTTCAGTTCCAGAATCAATGGGCCGAACTGCCGGTCGAGCACGACGTCGACCCCAAGGTAGCCCATGCCGATGAGTTCCCGGCATCCGGCAGCCAGTTCCAGCAACCGGTTCCAGCCTGGAATGGCAATGCCCGCGAGCGAGGCGCCGGTGTCGGGATGCCGGTGGACGATCTCGTTGTGCCAGACGCCGTGCCCGGTGACGCCCGTGGCGATGTCGATGCCCGCGCCGACCGCGCCTTGGTGCAGATTGGCCTTGCCGTCGGAGGCGCGGGTGGGCAGCCGCACCATGGCCATCACCGGGTAGCCCTTGTACACCACGGTGCGGATATCCGGAACGCCCTGGAAGCTGACTTCAGCGAACAGCGGGTCGAAACGTACCCGGTACTCGATCATCGCCCGGTCGGGCTGGCCGCCGAGGCTATACATGCCGCTGAGGATGTTGGACACGTGGTGCTTGACTTCGTCCAGGTCCACCAGCATGCCCGATGCCTTGCGAAAACGCTCACCCATGCGTCCGGTGATGACCAGGATCCCGTTGCCGCCGCTCCCGTGGGCGGGCTTGATCACGAAGTCGTCGCGTCCGGCGACGATGGCCGACAGGCGCCGGATGTCGTGTTGGGTCTCGATCACGCCGTACAGCTCCGGGACCGCAATGCCGGCGCCGAGGGCCAGTTCCTTGGTCTGCAGCTTGTCGTCCACCAGCGGGTAATGGCTGCGCGGGTTCAGCGTCGCGATCATCTCGGTGTTGCGCCGGTTCATTCCCAGCACCCCACGCCGGCGCAGCTCGCCCGGTGTCGCGAACCATCGCATCAATTCGCCTCCCTGCGGGCCAGCGCACGGAAGCGCAACAGTTCAGAGAGGCGGTACCCGGTGTACCGCCCCAGCAGCAGGGTGACCGCGAGCACGATCAGCAGCAGCTCGGGGAACACGAAGATCAGGTGGTCGATGTAGACGTTGATCATCAGCAGGTAACCGGCCACAGCGACCACCAGGCTGCCGATGCCCTGTCGGATCGCATCGCCGGCGCCATGTTCCTCCCAGACGATGGACATCCGCTCGATCGTCATCGCGAGGATGACCATCGGGAACAGCGCGACCGCGAGTCCGTGCTCGATTCCCAGGTGATGGCTGAGCACGCTCAGCGCCAGCATCAGCATCACCACAATGCTGACTACCGCGGCCAGTCGGGGCACGAGCAGGAGCTTCAGGTGTTCGAGATAGAAACGGATTGCCAGGCCGAGCGATACGATCAGGGTGAACAGGATCACACCGCCGAGCAGCTCGGTTTCGCGGAACGACAGTGCGATCAGCACCGGCATGAAGGTGCCGAACGTCTGCACGCCGACCACGTTGCGCAGCAGTACGATGATCATCGCGCCGACCGGGACCATCAGCAGCACGCGGTACATGTTCTGGGTCTGGACCGGCAGGCCGAACAGCGAGAAATCGACCAGCCGCGAGTTCATCAGTTTCGCGCGCTGCTGCGCGGCGTCCACCGCGTCCTGGAAGTTTCGGGTCACCGCGAAGCTGATCTGCGGGTTGCGGGCGCGGTTCAGTTCGACCGCTTCGTGATCGCCGTACCACCAGACGAGGAAATCCTTCGGGTAGCCCACGCTGCCGTCCATGGGATTGATCGGTACCCATTCGCGCGTGTTGTGCACCTCGAGCCAGGTGCGCGGCTGCAGATCCCTGGCGCGGTCCGCAAGCTGCAGGCCGTGGACCATGCGCGCGGGGATCCGGGCGCCTGCCAGCAGCTCGATCGCGGTGCGTACGCGTTCGCGGTCGCCGGCGTCCGCCGAGACGAACAGCGCCATGTTTTCGTCGGTCGAGACGTTCATGTCGCGCACCAGTACTGTGGCGAAGCTGGTGATGTCGGCCGATCGGCCGCGCACCCGGTCGACCACGGCCTGGGCCGCGGACCGGAACGGTTCCTCCAGATCGACCGGGGCCGCTGGGCCCGGGTAGTCGGTATCGTTGGGCAGCGACGCCCCGATCTGGTAGACGGTGGCTCGGTAATAGAGCACCTGGCGCCCCGCGGGACTTCGGGTGGTCCAGACCGCTTCGCGGTTCTCGCCGTTCGTGCCGGTCGTCAGCCCGTAGCCGCGGGACACGAAATGCTCATCGAGCAGTGCCAGTCCCGGTGGATCCTGTGGCAGGAACACGCGCGCGGTAACGGCACCGCCGGTCGGTTCGAACGCCACCCGTGCCTCGACGATCCAGTTGTCCGTGGTCTGCGCCGGAAGCACCGGGAAGCCGAGGTTCCAGGCCTTGTGGTAAAAGATCGTCAGGCTGAGACTGAGCAGTACCAGGATCAGCAGCGGGAGATGCAGGCGCCTCATGCGCCCCGCTCGGGATCACGATCCCCGTTTCCCTCGGTCGTGTCACAGCGGGGGGGCTGAATGAACGTCGCGGCGGGGTCGACCAGGATGATGCCTTTCATGTGATTGCGACCGACCAGCGCCTGGTAGTTCAGCTCCGTGCGGTCGATCAGGCTCATCTCTTCCTCGCGGTAATGCGTTCCCATGCACAGCCCGACCGACACCACCGGACGGCGCTGGTGCTCGCCGTCGTGACGGATGATGCGCACGAATCGGGTGATTCTGCGTTCGATGCGGACTTTGCCGTCCGGATCTTCGGGGTCGATGATGTCGAACGCGATCCAGCGCTCGCCGTCGCGCTCGAACTTTTCCTTGTTCAGCGCGTTCAGCGACGACGTCGTGGCGCCGGTGTCCATCTTGGTCTTCAGTGGAATGCCCTCGGGCAGGATCTGGATACGTTCCACCCAGCCATGGATGGTGCGGGTTTCAGGCTCTTTCGCTACCGCGGCGGTGGCCATCAGTGCCGGCAGTAGCACGGCCGACAGAACGGGCAGGGCCATTGGCTCCTCCATTCGGATCGCGGGTGTGCGGCGCCCGAAGGCCGCAGCAGTGTCCCGGTAACCTTTCAATATACGGCGATTCGATCGGCCCGACCTTGAACCCTTCCGCATTTCGGTCGCGGCGCCCGTTCAGCTGTAGGGGTCGGGCAGGCCCTTGCGCGCCTTGAACCGGCGGTGGCTCCAGAAGTACTGCTCCGGTGCTTCCAGCACGGCCTGTTCGATGACCTGGTTGACGCGCGTGGTGTCGGCAATCGGGTCGTCCGTCGGGAAATCGGCCAGCGGCGGGTGGATGGTGAGCCGGTAGCTGCCATCGGGCCGCCGGCTTCCGAAAAAGGGCAGCACCGGCGCCCGGCTCACCCGCGCGATTCGATGGGTCGCCGTTTGCGTCGAGGCGGGGACGCCGAAGAACGGGATCAACTCGGTCTGCCGCCCACTCTTGCTCTGGTCCGGCGCATACCAGACCGGGGTGTTGCGTTTCAGCGCGCGCAGCAGTCCCTTGATGTCGTTGCGCTCGATCGCGCCCAAGGTGTGGTGCTCGCGGTTGCGTTTGAACAGGTAGTCGACCACGGGCTGTTCGTTGGGGCGGTACATGGCGGCGAATGGCCGGTGCAGCGACAGGATCCTCGCGCAGAACTCGAGCGTGGTGAAGTGTGCACTGAGCAGCAGTGCGCCGTGGCCTCGTTCCAGCGCCCGGTCGAGGTGTTCGATGCCCTCCAGCGTATAGCGGCCTTCGAAGCGGCGTGCCGGCGCCCACCACCCGGATACCGTTTCGAGCAACCCGATCCCGGCTGCCTGGAAGTGCTGCCGCAGCAGGGCCTCGCGCTCCTGCTCGGTCTTGTCGGGGAAACAGAGCCGCAGGTTCACCCGGGTGACCTCGCGGCGGCTGCGGCCCAGGCGCAGAAACAACCATCCGATCCCGCGGCCCAGCGCATGCTGCCAACGGAACGGCAGGCGGGTCGCGAGCCAGAACAGGCCGACGACGGGCCAGACGGGCCAGGTGGAGGGGCCCAGTGGCGGCTGGGACAGGGTCTGCTTGCGTGGGGTCTGGGTCACAACCGGGTTACTCCTGCCATCGGTGGCCTGTCCTTGAGCGTGCTTTCCCGTTCCCGCCTCCGGGAAAGGCGTGAGCGGGCATCGCGATGATCGTTAGCGTGAAAGTCGCGGCCTGTCTCGTGTCCCGGGCAACCCGTAGGGCGGAAGAGCGCAGCGTCATCCGCCGTACGGCGTTCGCAGTGCCCAGGCGCCCGCGGCAATCCGGGCGCCAGCTGGCGGATGACGGCCTTCGGCCTTTTCCGCCCTACGCCTCTTTCATCATCGGGGGTGGCCACATAGGCCATGGAAGTTAGCGTGAAAGTCGCGGCCATGCCCGGGCGCCTGTGGGAGCGTGCCTTGCACGCGAACGCGCCGCAGGCGCGCCGGCCGCTGGCGGGTCCACCCAACGCCGTTTCGCGAGCGAGGCTCGCTCCTACACGGTGGATTCCAACGTCGCGGGCCACCCTGAACAGCACTGCGCCCCCCGGAGGCCGGCCCTCTGGCCGATCGCCTTTCATGGTCGGGGGTGGCCTAGGGTCATGATCGTTAGCGTACATGGTGCAGGATCCGGTCCCGTGGCGCTTCAATCGGGCCGCAGCTGCGGGCTGAGCAGCGCGAGCGTCCGCTCGGTTGCGCCCCGGTGGATGCCGACCGTCTCCTGCGCGTGACGCGCCAGCTCGCGGGCAGGTTCGCGGTCGACCAGCAGCCCGTTCAGGGCCGCAAACAGCGCGTCGGCGTCGGCCACCTGCAGCACGGCCCCGGCCTCGACCAGCAGCGCGACCATGTCGGCGAAATTGCGGGTATCCGGACCCAGGATGACCGGGCAACCGGCCGCGATTGGCTCCAGCGGGTTCTGGCCGCCGTGATCGACCAGACTGCCCCCGACGAAGGCGGCGTCGCCGAGCGCATAGAGCGCCGCGAGTTCGCCCAGCGTATCGAGCACGATCACGTCCGCGGCCGTGCCCGAGGGGTCCATTTGCGAACGGGCGACCGCGCTCAGCCCGGCCTCCTTCACCTCGGCGACGATGGACTCCGCGCGGGCCGGGTGCCGGGGCGCCAGCAACAGCTGGATCAGACTGTGTGGGTAGCGTTCGCAGAGGCGGTGGTGGATCTCGATCAGTCGGGTTTCCTCGCCGGGATGCGTGGAGCCTGCGACCCACAGGCGTTCCCCGAGGAAATGGCTCCGGACCAGGTCGGTCCGGGCGCTGCCCGGTGCCGCGTCGAACTTCAGATTGCCGGCCACTTCGACCCGCGTCGCCCCCAGCGCCCGGAAGTGTGCGGCATCCGCAGGGCTCTGCGCCGCGACCCAGTCCAGTCCCGCGAGCAGCGGCCCGTACAGCGCGCGGAAACGACGGTAGGTATCGCGCAGCCGGGGGCTCAGGCGGGCATTCGCCAGCATCGCGGGCAGGCCCGACCGGCGGCACTCCCAGAGCAGATTGGGCCACAGCTCGGTCTCGATCAGCACCAGCGCGCGGGGGCGCAGCTGCCGGATGAACCGGCGCACCAGCAGCGGAGAATCCAGCGGCAGGTAGCGAACGTCGACGGGCAGCCCGCCCGCCTGCAGGCGTCCCCCCTCGGCGCGGCCCGCCGGGGTGACCGTGGTCAGCTGGATGCGTAGATCGGGGTGTTGCTGCACCAGCGCCTCGATCAGGGTGCCGGCGACCCGCATCTCGCCCAGCGAGACCGCGTGGATCCAGAAGTCCGGGGCCGGCGCCGGGGCGGGTCCGCGGCACAGGCGCTCGCCGATATGTTGGCCGTAGGCGGGCTCGCGCCGCGCGCGCCAGAGGAAGTGCAGCAGCGCCGCCGGAATCAGCAGGTGGATCACGACGTTGTAGCCCTGCCTCGCCAGATGGAACAGCAGGCGTCGCGCGAGGTTCATCGCGGGTTCCTTCGGTGCCAGCTGCGGTTTCGCGACCGAGGCTGTTCGATTGGCGTTCCGGAAGCGGTCATGCACTGTCCGCCGCCGACCCGTCGTGGTTGCGCAGCACGGCCTGCACGATTCCCTGCCAGTCGCGGCAGGTGAAATCGGCCTGCGTACTGCCCGTCCCGGCCGGGTCGAGCAGGATGGTGCGGCAGCCCGCGCGCCGGCCGGCGTCGATATCCGAGGCCTTGTCGCCGATCATGAAGCTCTGCGCGGGGTCGACGCCGAGCCGGCCCGCGGAGTGACGGATCATCAGCGGCGAGGGCTTGCGGCAGTCACAGCGGTCCTCCGGGGCATGCAGACAGTACTCGGCATCGTCGATGCACACGCCTCGGGCCGCAAGCAGGTCGAGCAGCCGTCGGTGCACGGCCTGGACCGCCGTCGCGTCGAAATAGCCCCGGCCCACACCGGACTGGTTGCTGATGATCGACAGCCGATACCCGGCGTCGCGCAGTGTTGCCAGGCCCTCGGCAGCGCCCGGCAGCAGCTCCACCTGCTCCGGCCGACTGGGGTAGCCGACGTCCACCATCAGGGTTCCGTCCCGATCCAGAAACAGCGCGCGGGCAGTCATGCGGGCGGGTTCCCGTTGCCGGCCTCCTCGGGGATGCGGCCCTGCGCGACCGCCTCGTCGACCCCCTGGCAAAGCAGGTGGCCGATGGCGATATGGCTCTCCTGGATGCGCGCGGTATCGCTGGAAGGTACACGCAGGCAGAAGTGGGCCCGGTCGACGAGCCGGCCGCCGCCCTCGCCGGTCATCGCGATCGTGATCAGCCCGTTCCCGCGGGCCGCCTCGATCGCCTTCAGCACGTTTGGCGAGTTGCCGCTGGTGCTCAGACCCACCGCGACGTCGCCGGGGCGTCCCAGGCCTTGGATCTGGCGCAGGAAGATCTCGTCGAAGCCGTAGTCGTTGCCGACGCTGGTCAGGATCGAGGTGTCCGTGGTCAGGGCCAGCGCCGGCAGCGGGCGGCGTTCGCGGATGAACCGGCCGACGAGTTCTGCGGCCAGATGCTGGGCGTCGGCGGCACTTCCGCCGTTACCGAAAAAGAACAGCTTGTTGCCCCGCGCCAGAGCCGCGATCACCGTGTCGATGACCTCGAGGATTGCGCCGGCCTGCTCGTCCGCAAGCCGCATCTTGATCCGCGCGCTTTCGCGCAACACGTCGCTGAGGGTCTCGGGGGTCATGGGCGCGCTGTCCAGGCTGAATGCTCTAGCGTACCAAGGGCGCGCGCGCAATCGCCACCGATGGCGTTGGCCCACAGCGGCGCTGCCGGGGCAACGCCAGGGAAAGCGTTCTGTATACTTTCTCCTGATTGTTACGCAGGCTCCGCAAATCGGAACGAGCCGTCTTCGAAAGCACCGTCAGACCGTAGGGCGGAAGAGCGCAGCGTCATCCGCCACACGGCGTTCGCAGTGCCCAGGCGCCCGCGGCATCCTGGGCGCCGGATGGCGGCCTTCGGCCTTTTCCGCCCTACGCCTCTGTATACTTTCTCCTGATGGTTGCGCAGGCTCGGCAAATCGGAACGAGCCGTCTTCGAAAGCACGGTCAGTGCGACGAGCGTAGCCTTTGGCCGCGAGCGTAGCGTGGCCGGAGGTGGCGATCCAAAACGGCGTCGGCCTTCCCGAAGCCGCTCCGATTCCTCGCTGCGCTCGCCCTGCGGGCCAGTCTGTGCCTGCTCAACGCGCTGCGCGCTTTGGCGTGCCGCGCTACGCTTGCAAGGACGACTGAAGCCAGCCGGTGGCGCGCTCGCTGCGGCGGTTTTTGGGATAATGAAGCACTTTCTTGCTTCGGTACGCCCATTCATTGCATGGCTTGGTGTTTATGAAGATCACCCTCCCTGATTTCGACGACATCCGAATCCTGGTAGCCGGGGATCTGATGCTGGATCGGTACTGGCACGGGGCCACCGCCCGGATCTCGCCCGAGGCGCCGGTGCCGGTGGTGCATGTGCGCGATATCGAGCAGCGCCCCGGCGGCGCCGGCAACGTCGCGCTGAACCTGGCCGCGTTGGGTGCATCGCCGGCGCTGATCGGGGTGATCGGCGACGACGAATCCGGCGCCGAACTCGAACACCGGCTCGCGAACGCCGGGATCCGCTGCCATCTGCACCGTCAGGCGGATGCCGCCACGGTGACCAAGCTGCGCGTGATCAGCCGCCACCAGCAGCTGATTCGGCTCGATTTCGAGGACGGTTTTCAGGGACTGCAGGCCCGTGACTTGCTGCCGCTGTACCGCCCTCTGCTTGCGGAAGCAGCCGTGGTGGTGCTGTCCGACTACGGGAAGGGCGCGTTGCGGGCGCCACATGTGCTGATCGAGGCAGCACGGCAGGCGGGCCTGCCGGTGCTGGTCGATCCCAAGGGGCGCGACTTCACGATCTACCGCGGCGCCACGCTGATCACGCCCAACCTTGCGGAGTTCGAGGCGGTGGTGGGGCGCTGTGCCGACACCGCGGAGATCGTTCGGCGCGCCGAGGCGCTGATCGCGGATTGCGGGATCGACGCGCTGCTGATCACCCGAGGCGAGGATGGCATGAGCCTGGTGCATCCGGGCGATCCGCCGGTACACCTGCCGGCGCGCGCGCGCGAGGTGTACGACGTGACCGGCGCCGGGGACACGGTGATCGCGACGTTGGCCGCCGGCCTGGCCGCGGGCCTGGAATTCGCGCAGGCGACCGCGCTGGCCAATCTGGCTGCCGGGATCGTGGTCGGCAAGCTCGGCACCGCGACCGCGACCGTCGCGGAACTGCGCCGGGTGCTGCGCGAGCAGGACGATGCCAGCCACGGCGCGGTCAACGAGGGAGAACTGCTCGCCGCGGTGGCCGATGCGCGCGCGCACGGCGAGCGCATCGTGATGACCAACGGCTGCTTCGACTTGCTGCACGCCGGCCACGTGGGCTATCTGGAGCAGGCGCGGGCGCGCGGCGACCGGCTGGTCGTGGCGGTGAACGACGACGATTCGGTCCGGCGCCTGAAGGGGGAGGGCCGCCCGGTGAACGCGCTGGCCCAGCGCATGGCGGTGCTCGCGGGGCTGGCCTCGGTGGACTGGGTCGTTCCGTTCTCCGAGGATACACCGGCCCGGCTGATCGGCCGGGTGTTGCCGGACGTGCTGGTGAAGGGAGGCGACTACCGTCCGGAGCAGATCGCCGGCCACGACGCGGTGGTCGCCAATGGCGGCTCGGTCGAGATCCTGGACTTCCTCGACGGCTGTTCCACCACCGCGATGATCGAGCGCATGCTCGCCGGCAGCCGCAGGCCGCTGTCGGCGGGTTGAACCGAATCCAGACTGAATCCAGACCGGGGCCGCGTGCGCCCGGCACGAACCGAGGAGTCGCAATCTGATGATCATCGTCACCGGCGGGGCAGGTTTCATCGGCAGCAACCTGGTCCATGAACTGAACCTGCGAGGCCAGACCGACATCGTCGTCGTGGATGACCTGACCCGCGGCGAAAAGGCGCTGAACCTGGCCGACTGCACGATCGCGGACTACCTCGACAAGGAAGACTTCGCCGACCGCGTTGCGCAGCACTCGGTGCTGGATCGCGCCGAGGCGGTGTTCCATCTCGGTGCCTGCTCGGCGACCACCGAATGGGATGGCCGCTACATGATGCGCAACAATTTCGAGTACACGCGCGTGCTGTTCCATGCCTGCCAGGATCTGCGCATTCCGTTCATCTATGCGTCGTCGGCGTCGGTCTACGGCGGTGGGCGGGTGTTCGCCGAGGATCCCGCGAACGAACGGCCGCTGAACGTCTACGGCTATTCCAAGCTGCTGTTCGACCAGTACCTGCGCCGGCACATGCACGAGCTTGCCGCCCCGGTCGTGGGCTTGCGCTATTTCAACGTGTATGGCCCCCGCGAGCAGCACAAGGGGTCGATGGCCAGCGTCGCGCACCACTTCCAGAACCAACTGGCAGGCACCGGACGCGTACGTCTGTTCGAGGGCTGCGACGGCTATGCCGACGGCGAGCAGCAGCGGGATTTCGTCGACGTGCAGGACTGCGTGAACGTGAAGCTCTGGCTGCTCGAGCACCCCGAGGTCAGCGGGATCTTCAACCTCGGAACCGGCCGCGCCCGCAGCTTCAACGATATGGCGCGCGCGGTCATCGGCGCCTGGGGTTCCGGCGAGATCGAATACATCCCGTTTCCCGATCACCTGAAGGGGCGTTACCAGAGCTACACTCAGGCCGATCTGAGCGCGCTGCGCGCGGCCGGCTGTGATCTCGAGTTCCGGGATGTCGAGGCGGGCGCGGCGCGCTATGTGGCCGACACCCGCGCGCGGCAGGGAGCGGCGGTGCCGGCGCAGTAGACGGCGCGGCACCCGATTGCGATGGAATGGCGGATGCAGCAGTCCGGAGCCGGCTACCTGATTCACGACGCCGCGCTGGATCGCCCCCCGGAACCCTGGATGTTCGACCCCGCGGCCCTGGTGGAGCAGGGGTGGGTCTCGGCCCGCGGGGCAATGGGTCGCGGGCAGGTGCTGTTCTTCGATCCGCCGATCCCGGGGAATGACGGGCAGTGGGTGCTGCGCCATTACCTGCGCGGCGGCTCGGTGGCGCGCGTGCTCGGTGACCGGTATCTCTGGACCGGGCTGCGCCGGAGCCGGCCGTGGCGCGAGTTCCTGCTGACCGCGGAAATGCGCGACCGGGGGCTGCCGGTTCCGCGGCCGGTAGCGGCCCGCCTCCTGCGCGCGGGGGCGTATTACCGCGCAGACCTGATTACCCATCGGATTCCGGACGCCGGCCCGCTGGATTCCCGGTTGCGCGCGGCGCCTGTCAGCGCATCGATCTGGCATCGGGTCGGCGCCTGTATCCGCCAGTTCCACGATGCCGGCTACTGTCACGCGGACCTGAACAGCCGCAATATCCTGCTCGACGTCTGCGGCCGGGTCTGGCTGCTCGACTGGGATCGAGGGCGCCAGCGGGTGCCCGGTGCCTGGCGCGAGGGCAACCTGGCGCGGCTGCGCAGGGATCTGGAGAAACGCCTGCGCCTGCTCGACCGCTGGCACTACTGTGAACGGGATTTCGCGGTACTGCTCGCGGGCTACCGGGATCCGGGCGGCACACCGCCGGCCGATGCGCCGGGTGGGTGACGCGGCCGGCGCCGGCGCGCCCTCCAGTCTGTGTATCGTCCGGTTATCCGCGATCGGCGACACCACGCACGTGCTGCCGATCCTGCGCACCGTGCAGTGGCACTGGCCGCATACCGCGATCACCTGGGTGGTGGGCCGCACCGAGGCCGGACTGGTCGGCGACATCCCCGGCGTTACCTTCCGGGTGCTGGATAAGCGCGAGGGCATTCGCCGCTGCCGGGCACAACTGCGCACCGAGGAGGCCGGGCGCGTGCACGACGCGATTCTGCAGATGCAGGCGTCGCTGCGCGCCAGCCTGATCGCGACCGGCCTGCGCGGGCGTAGGCGCATCGGTTTCGACCGCGCCCGCGCAGTGAACGGTCAGTGGTTGTTCACTTCGGAGCGCATCGCCGCGCGACCATGCGAGCACGTGCTGGACGGATTCTTCGGTTTTCTGGAACGGGCCGGGCTGGCCGCGCGGGAGCTCGCCTGGGAGATTCCGTTGCCGAGCGACGCGCGGGCCTTCGCAGCGCGCGTCCTTCCCGAAGACCGTCCGTTGCTGGCGATCAGCGCCTGTTCCAGCCAGCGGCTGCGCAACTACCGGGACTGGCCCGCGCAACGCTATATCGCGGTGGCCGACCATGCCGCCGCGCGCGGTTTCCGCGTGGTGCTGACCGGCGGACCGTCGGCGCGCGAGCGCGCGTATGCGGACGCGATCGTGGCCGGAGCCCGCGAGCGCCCCGTGGACCTGGTCGGGCAGACCAGTCTGAAACAGCTGGCGGCAGTGCTGGCGCGCTGCGCAGGCCTGGTCGGGCCCGACTCCGGGCCAGTACATGTCGCCAGCGCGCTCGATGTGCCGGTCATCGGCCTGTATGCCACGTCGAACCCGGCGCGCACCGGACCCTACCGCCACCGAGAGTTCGTGGTCGATCGCTATCCCGACGCGGTGCGCCGGTTCCTCGGCCGCGAGCCCGACACGCTGCGTTGGGGCACGCGTGTCCGGCATCCGGAGGCGATGGAGTTGATCACGGTCGCCGACGTCTGCGAGCGGATCGACCGACTCGCGGTCTGATCCGCTCAGCCCCTGGCAGCCCCTGGCAGCCCCTGGCAGCCCCTGGCAGCCCCTGGCAGCCCCTGGCAGCCCCTGGCAGCCCCTGGCAGCCCCTGGCAGCCCCTGGCAGCCCAAGTCAGACCGGCTGCTAGGTTTTGTCGAGCAGCGCGATCACGCGTTCGGGTGCCAGCTGGCGCAGGCAGTTCAGATGCTCGAGCGGGCATTCGCGCCGGAAACAGGGGCTGCAGTCGAGGCCGAGGGTGAGAATCCTTGCCTTGGCATTCAGCGGTGGCGTGTAGTTCGGGTCCGACGATCCGTATAGCGCGATCAGCGGCACGTCCACGGCGGCCGCGACATGCATCAGCCCGGAATCGTTGCTGACGACGGCGCGGGCCAGCGACAGCAGGTCGACTGCCTGGGCCAGCGCGGTGCGTCCGGCGAGGTCGAATGCCCCGGGAGCGGTTGCCGCGATCGCCGCGGTTGCCGTGCGGTCGCGGTCCGAGCCCAGCAGCCAGACCTGCCAGCCGCGCGCCAGACGGTCGCGGGCGACGCGGGCGAAGTGTTCCTCGGGCCAGCGCTTGGCCGGGCCATACTCGGCACCTGGGCACAGCGCGAGCACTGGCGCGGCCTCGGCGTTCAGGCCCAGCGCGGTGGCTGTCCCGGCGGCAGTCGCCGGGTGGATCCGCAGCCGCGGCTCGGGAAGCTGTGCCGGCAGGGCGGCATCGGGTGCCAGGCCGAGGTTCACGAAACGGTCGACGGTGCGGTAGAGACGCTTTCGGTCCAGCGGCCGGATGTCGTTCAGCAGCCCGTAGCGGAACTCTCCCCGGTAGCCCGTGCGGCGCGGGATACCCGCGGCGAACACCGGCAGCGCCGCCTTCGCCGAACGTGGCAGCACGATCGCCTGGGCGTAGCCCTCGGCCCGAAGGCGGCGGCCGAGTTGCCACCGCCTGCGCAGCGCGAGTTCGCCGTGCGCCACGGGCAACGCGATGCCGCGACGCACCTCCGGCATGCGCTCGAGGATCGGCAGGCTCCACGGCGGCGCGATGACGTCGATCGGGGCGTTCGGCCGGCTGCGGTTCAACGTGATGAACAGGCTTTGGGCCATGATCATGTCGCCCACCCAGGCAGGGCCTACCACCAGCAGCGGATGATGCGCTGCGCCTGCGCTCATGCGGGATGCCTGCACAGGATGGAAGTGCTGTGTCTGGTTCGTTCCATGCGACAAGGTCAGGCTGGTTGCCACTCCATCCGGTTTCCGTAATGCAGGGTCGTGCCGCATTGGGAACAGGAATACCGGTAGCCTCGCCGGGTCACCAGATAATGCCGGCGCGGGCCGAGCCGGTGCATGCGGCATCCGCATTGATACAGATAAACCCGGCTGCGCCGGCCGCTGAGCGGGGTGCGATGTGTGACCTCCGGTGCAAAGCCCAATTGTGCCATGATGGACCGCCACTCCGGCCCGTGGGGACGCGGTCGCGCGGGGGCAAGGCGGCGGTAGACCAGCGAGTGGGCGACTTCGTGTGCGATGGTGGCGGGAAAGTGCGAATCCCAGTCGCGCAGGAAGGCCTCCGGGTTGAAACGCAAGGTTTCAATCCCGTCGCGCAAGCGCCATTGTCCGGCAGACCGGCCACGCAGGTCGAACCGGATCGCCGGTATCGGCAGCGCCGCCATGCGGTAGTAAAACTGACCGGCCGCTTCGCGGATCGCGGCTTCTTGTGTTGCAGTCAGGCGGTGGTGCACGGAAACGTTCGGCCTCCCTACGGGATTATTGTTTATTCGTGAGATTTCCATTAATTTGAATGGAACAAAAGCTGTTGCCCAAGAGTCTCGACCATAGCAATTGAACGAAAGAGGAAATTTGATGGACGCTGAAACGAAGAAAATCTCTGACCTTACCGCTGAGGAATTGTATGCGCTGGCGCGGGAGCGCGAGCAGCAGGAGGCCGAACGGCGCGAGGCCAGCCGGAAGAAGAAACTCGAAGCGCTGCGGAAGAAACGCAAGGAGATTGTAGCGCGGCAGCGGGCGGAACTCGCGGAGCTCGATCGCGAAATCCGGGATCTTGGCGGGCGGGCCCAGAAGGCGCGCGCCGCAGGTGGGCGCCGCGGTGGAACGGCGGCGAGCGGCACCATCAGCCAGAAACTGTGCGACATCGTCGCGACCAAGCCCGAGATGATGGTGAGCGAAATTCGCGAACAGGCCGAAGCGGCTGGCATCGACACCAAGAACATTAGCCAGACACTGGCGTACCTGAAGCGCCAGGGGCGCTTGGACTCGCCGCGCCGGGGCGTATACAGCGCCCCTTGACCGCACCGGGGGCATCCCCGTTCCGTGTAGGGAGCCGTAGGCTGGACGGGTGCGATGGAATGAGTCCGTCCAGCAATCTTTGCACCCGGTTGCGCGTCGGGCAGCGACACGGCTCATCAGTTCAGTTCGAGTCCCGATGAACTGCAGCGCAGCGCGCTGGCCCCGTCCAGCCAGCGCTGCAGCTCGGCCCCGGCGACGCGCGCACGCCAGCCCTGTGCGAGTGCAGCGCCGTCTTCCCTGCGTATCAGCGCCACCACGTCTTTCCGGCTCGCGATGGCCTGGGGGCTGATCCGCTGCCGGTGCGCGAGTTCGCGCAGCAGCGCCATGCAGACGTCGGCGACGACTTCCTCGGCCTCGCTCAGCGGTTGCCTTCGCGAGATCGCGGGCCAGGTTTCCTTCGGTGCCGCGCAGCCCTTTTGCACGGCCTCCAGGAGTTGCCGGGCCCGCTGCTCATCCACATTTTTCGGCAGGCCGCGCTGCGCGTGCAACGCCTGAAGATCCTGGGGGCGCGTGCGCGCGATCGTCAATAAGGCGTCGTCGCTCAATACCCAGCGGCGCGGGCGGTCAAGATTCCGCGCTTCGTTTTCGCGCCAGGCCGCAAGCTCGCGCAGCACTGCCAGGTCACGCGGCTTGAGTCGCTTGTGCCCGCTGACCCGGCGCCAGGCCTGGGCCGGGTCGGGCCGGTATTGTTCGGGGCGGGTCAATGCCTCCATTTCCGGCTGCAGCCAGTCCAGTCGGCCCAGGGCTTCGAGTTCCTTTTGCAATTGCAAGAACAATTCTGTGAGGAAACGCACATCATCGCGCGCATACTCGAGTTGCGCGGGCTGCAAGGGCCGCCGCGCCCAGTCCGTGCGTGACTGGGTCTTGTCGAGTTCGCGGTGCAGTACCGCCTCTACCAGATTGGCATAGCCGACCTGTTCCCCGTGCCCCAGAAGGCTCGCGGCCACCTGGGTATCGAAGACCGGGGACGGCACCTTGCCGGTGACGAGGTAAAGGACTTCGAGGTCCTGGCTTGCTGCATGAAAGACCTTGAGTACCGATGAGTCTTGCAGCAGTTCATCCAGCGCGCCGATACCGCCGAGTGCGAGCGGATCGACGCAGGCGATATGGTCCGGAGTCGCGAGCTGGATCAGGCACAGTTTCGGAAAGTACGTCTTTTCGCGAATGAACTCGGTGTCCATCGCCACCCAGTGACTCCCGGCGATCGCATCGAGCAGCGCGCGCAAGGCAGTGTCCGTGGTAATCAGCCCATGATCATGCATTGGAGGATCCGCAGATGTCGGGGCGGGCTGCGACGAGGGCCGCCCGCGGTTTGTTGTTGGTATCCGGCCGGTATCGCCGTCGGTGCGCCTGATTGTCTCAGCTTGGCATTCTGCACATGCCTGCGTGGGGCCCGGTGCCGAAACAATGCTGGCGCTGGCAGCCATGGCTTGGGTTAACGTGAAAGTCACGGCCTGTCTCGTGTCCTTGGCGACCCGTAGGGCGGAAAAGCGCAGCGTCATCCGCCGTGCGGCGTTCGCAGTGCCCAGGCGCCCGCGGCAATCCGGGCGCCAGCTGGCGGATGACGGCCTTCGGCCTTTTCCGCCCTACGCCTGTTTCATCATCGAGGGTGGCCACATAGGTCATGGAAGTTAACGTGAAAGTCACGGCCTGTCTCGTGTCCCGGGCGACCCGTAGGGCGGAAGAGCGCAGCGTCATCCGCCGTACGGCGTTCGCAGTGCCCAGGCGCCCGAGGCAATCCGGGCGCCAGCTGGCGGATGACGGCCTTCGGCCTTTTCCGCCCTACGCCTCTTTCATCATCGGGGGTGCCCCCCGAGGGCATGAGAGTTAGCGTGAGACTTTGCATCAATCTGCACCCCGGATGAAAGGTGGCAGGGGGTGCTGATGCGTCGTGCGCCACACCCTCGCGATGGCCGGGATGCATTCTCGGATCGTCTCAGGTCAGGTGCAGCAGCCAGCGGCGGCGGGCATCGCGCAGCACGCGATAGACCAGCGGCCAGACCAGTGCGCTGCTGAGCACCGGAGCCCAGTACATCATGCTGTCCGGCGGCAGGCCCGTCGCGCCGCGAACCCACAGGTTGAGCAGGCTGACCAGCGTGACCAGAAACGCCACCGCGACGGACTGCTGCCAGACCGGAAAGACCCGCATGCGCGGATAGATCTGCAGCACGATGAACATGGCCACCGCGAGCGAAAGCGCGTTCTGCCCCAGCAGCTGGTTTTGGAGTACATCCAGGAAGAGTCCGGCGACGAACGCCGTGACGATTCCGACCCGGCGGGGAAACGCCATGCCCCAGTAGATCAGCACGAGCAAGACCCACTCGGGCCGTGTGGTGGCGATGGCATCGGGGAGCGGCACGATGGTGAGCGCCAGCGCGACCAGCAGCGAGATCGCGACCGGTACCGGGATCCCCAGAGCGGGTGTCATTCCGCGGCGTCCGCCGATTCGTCTTCGTCCGGGGCCTTGTCGGAGTCGGGCGGCTCCGTCCACAACAGCAGCACCTCGCGGGAGCGGTCCAGCGCCGCCAGGGGCTCGGCGGAAATCAGCAGGAACGACTCGCCCGGCCGATGCTCGACGGACACGATGCGGGCGACCGGGTAGTCGGCCGGAAAGCGGCCCCCGAGTCCGGAGGTCAGCAGCAGGTCCCCTTCCTCGATGTCCTCCTGTGGCGGCACGTGACGCAGGCTCAGCCGCCGCGGGTTTCCGGTGCCGACCGCCAGTGCGCGCAGGCCGGTACGGGCAACGATGACCGGCAATGCATGGCCGGGGTCGGAGATCAGTAGCGCGGTGGAACTGGTCCAGTGCGCCGTGAGAATCTGGCCGACGACCCCGTCGGCGTTGATCAGCGGCTGCCCGGGATAGGCGCCGTCCAGACGCCCCTTGTTGATCACGATCTGCTGGCGGAACGGATCCAGATCGACGGCCAGCAGTTTCGCGATCCGCACCCGCTCGGTTGCCTGAGTCGAGGTGTGCAGCAGTGCTCGCAGTCGGTCGTTTTCCATCTGCAGGGCGTCGAACCGCAGTTGCCGCGCGCGCAGTTCCATCAGCTCGGATCGGAGCAGCCGGTTCTCCAGCACGAGTTGCTCGTGCTGCGAGAACGAGTCGAGCATGCGGCTACCTACCCGGATCGGCGCATCCACCGCCAGCTGCACCGGGTAGGCCACGGTCGCGAACACGTTGCGCAGCGTTTGCAGCTGGTTGAATCGGTGGTCGAGCAGCATCAGCGCCAGCGCGACCAGTACCACCGCCAGCAGGCGCAGGGTCGGCGAGACCCCCAGGCTGAACAGCGGTTTGTCGATGACACGTCCTCCAGCGGGCGGGACGACTACTCGCTGGCCAGGAAGTCGACCCGTTTTTCGTCCAGCATTTCGAGCACTCGGCCGCCCCCGCGCGCCACGCAGGTCAGCGGATCCTCGGCGATCACCACCGGGATGCCCGTCTCCTCCATGATCAGCCGGTCGATGTGCTGGAGCAAGGCGCCGCCGCCGGTGAGTACGATCCCGCGTTCGGCGACGTCCGCACCGAGCTCGGGCGGCGTCTGTTCGAGTGCGGTGCGCACCGCGGACACAATGCCGTGCAACGGATCCTGCAGCGCTTCGAGAATCTCGTTACTGTTGAGCGTGAACGAGCGGGGCACGCCCTCGGCGAGGTTGCGGCCCTTGACCTCGATCTCGAGCAGATCCTTGCCCGGGTATGCGGATCCGATCGCGTGCTTGATGCGTTCCGCGGTCGCCTCGCCGATCAGCACGCCATAGTTGCGGCGCACGTAGGACATGATCGCCTCGTCGAAGGTGTCGCCGCCGATGCGCACCGATTCCGAGTAGACGATGCCGTTCATCGACAGCACCGCGACCTCGGAGGTGCCGCCGCCGATGTCCAGCACCATCGAGCCGACTGCTTCGTCCAGCGGGATTCCGGCACCGATCGCGGCCGCCACCGGCTCCTGCAGCAGATAGACCTTGCGTGCGCCGGCTCCGAACGCCGATTCCCGGATCGCCCGGCGTTCGACCTGGGTGGCGCCACAGGGCACGCAGACCAGCACGCGCGGGCTTGGCCGGAAGACCCGGCGTTCGTGCACCTTCTTGATGAAGTGCTGCAGCATTTTCTCCGTGGTGGTGAAGTCGGCGATCACGCCGTCCTTCATCGGCCGGATGGTGGTCACGTTCTCCGGGGTGCGTCCCAGCATCTTTTTGGCTTCGGTTCCCACGGCCTCGAGCGAACGCGGGCCTCCGGGTCCGCGGTCCTGGCGGATTGCGACCACCGAGGGTTCGTTCAGCACGATGCCCTGTCCGCGCATGTAGATCAGCGTGTTGGCAGTGCCCAGATCGATCGATATGTCGTTGGAGAACAACCCCAAAACGCGTTTGAACATGGCTGAACCTGGCGGGAAGCGGGCGATAAAGGACGCGAAAGACTAGCAAGCCGCCGTGGCTTTGGGCAAGGAAGGGTTTGTGGTAAGTTTGCCGTCCGTGATTCGACCCGAAAATATCCTGAGCCATGTCCCTGAACCGTGACCAAGTGCACCGCATTGCCGACCTGGCCAGGCTGGCGATGGACGACCGGGAGGCCGAGGAATTCGCGGCCGGGCTCAGCGACATCTTCGATTTTGTCGAGGCCCTGAACGCGGCCGAGATCGACGGCATCGAGCCGATGGCCCACCCGCTCGACGCGGAGCAGCGCCTGCGGCCCGATGCGGTCACCGAAACCGACCAGCGGGACGAGTTCCAGGCGATCGCCCCCGCGGTGGAGGGCGGGCTCTATCTCGTACCGCGCGTGATCGAATGACACCGGCAACCGCGCCCCTGTCAGGGACGGGCCGGGTGCCGCGCCCATCTTGCGGAATGCGGCGGCGCGATCTGCCAGCGCCCACCGGTTGCCCTGCGGCGCTCGCCGGGCGCAGCGCCGCGCCGCCGACACCTCCAGGTACCACCGACGGACCCTGACGCGATGACACTCGATACCCTTGCCGGCTGGGCCCGCCGCCTGCGCGCGCGGGACATCAGCAGCCGTGAATTGACCGAACTCTATCTCGAGCGTGTCGACCGGCTGGACGCGCAAATCAACAGTTTCGTGACCGTCACCCCGGAGGCGGCGCTGGCAGCCGCCGACGCAGCCGATCGGCGGCTGGCCAAGGGCGAGCAGGCGGTGCTGCTCGGCGTCCCGGTGGCCCAGAAGGATATCTTCTGCACCCGCGGCGTGCGCACCAGCTGCGGTTCGAAAATGCTCGATCCGTTCGTCGCCCCCTACGACGCCACCGTGGTTGAGCGCATGAATGCCGCCGGTGCGGTCACGCTGGGCAAGACGAACATGGATGAGTTCGCGATGGGATCGTCGAACGAAACCAGCTTCTACGGGCCAGTGCGCAACCCCTGGGACGCGGACCGCGTCCCGGGCGGGTCGTCGGGCGGTTCCGCGGCAGCGGTCGCGGCGCGGCTGGTGCCGGCCGCGACCGGCACCGACACCGGCGGCTCGATCCGCCAGCCGGCGGCATTTTGCGGCATCACCGGAGTGAAGCCGACCTACGGCCGGGTGTCGCGCTACGGAATGATCGCGTTCGCGTCCAGCCTCGACCAGGGCGGGCCGATGGCTGCGACCGCGGAGGATTGCGCGCTGATGCTGAATGCAATGGCGGGCTTTGATCCGCGTGATTCGACCAGCGTCGAACGCCCGGACGAGGACTTCACCGCCGGCTTGAAAGCGAACCTGAAGGGGCTGCGCATCGGGCTGCCAAAGGAGTTCTTCGGCGACGGCCTCGATTCCTCGGTGCGCGAGGTGACCGAAGCCGCACTGGCGGTGCTGAAGGACCGCGGCGCGGAACTCGTCGAGATCAGCCTGCCGAACAGCGGCCTGTCGGTGCCCGCGTATTACGTGGTGGCTCCGGCCGAGTGTTCGTCGAACCTGGCACGCTACGACGGTGTGCGGTACGGCTACCGCTGTGCCGAACCGCGCGATCTGACCGACCTCTACACGCGCACCCGTGCCGAGGGTTTCGGTGCCGAGGTGAAGCGGCGCATCATGATCGGCACCTACGTGCTGTCGGCCGGGTACTACGACGCCTATTACCTGAAGGCCCAGAAGGTGCGCAGACTGATTGCCGACGATTTCCGGCGCGCGTTCGAGCAGGTCGACGTGATCGCCGGGCCGACGACCCCGGAGCTGCCGTTCCGCCTTGGCGAGAAGAGCGCGGATCCGGTGAAGATGTACCTCTCCGATATCTACACCATCGCGGTGAACCTGGCCGGTTTGCCGGGCCTGTCGATGCCGGCGGGCACGGTCGGCTGCTTGCCGGTGGGTCTGCAGCTGATCGGCAACTACTTCGACGAATCGCGTCTGCTGGGGGTCGCGCACCAGTTCCAGCAGGATACCGACTGGCATGCGCGTATGCCCGCGTCGTTCGTCTAGGACAGGACCCTGGGAGCGCAGCAGATGGAATGGGAAACCGTGATCGGGCTGGAGATCCACGCCCAGCTCAACACCGTCTCGAAGATCTTCTCCGGCGCCGCGACCGCCTACGGGGCGGAGCCGAACCGGCAGGCCTGCGCGGTCGACCTGGGGCTGCCCGGCGTGCTGCCGGTGCTGAATGCCGGGGTGGTCGAGAAGGCGGTGATGCTGGGGCTCGCGATCGATGCGCGCATCGCGCCGCGGTCGGTGTTTGCGCGCAAGAACTACTTCTACCCGGACCTGCCGAAGGGCTACCAGATCTCGCAATACGAGCTGCCGATCGTCGCCGAGGGGCATCTGGACATCGATCTGGAGGACGGTGGCCGCAAACGCATCGGGGTGACCCGCGCGCATCTCGAGGAGGACGCCGGCAAGAGCCTGCACGAGGGCTTCACCGCGATGACCGGCATCGATCTGAACCGCGCCGGAACGCCGCTGCTCGAGATCGTCTCCGAGCCGGACCTGCGCTCGGCGAAGGAAGCGGTCGCGTATATGAAAAAGCTGCACGCATTGGTGCGCTATCTCGGCATCAGCGACGGCAACATGCAGGAGGGCAGTTTCCGCTGCGACGCCAACGTGTCGGTGCGCCCGAAGGGGCAGCAGGCGTTCGGCACCCGCACCGAGATCAAGAACCTGAACTCGTTCCGTTTCGTCGAGCGCGCGATCAATTTCGAGGTGGAACGCCAGATCGACCTGCTCGAGGCCAGCGGAACGGTGGTGCAGGAGACGCGCCTGTACGACCCGGATCGCGACGAGACGCGTTCGATGCGCTCGAAGGAAGAGGCCAACGACTATCGGTACTTCCCGGATCCCGACCTGCTGCCAGTGGTGGTCCACTCGGAGTTCGTCGACGCGATGCGCGCGCGCCTGCCTGAGCTTCCCGACGCGAAGCGCGACCGCTTCATCGGCGAATACGGCCTGTCGGCCTACGACGCGGGGTCGTTGACCGCGAGCCGGGAGCTGGCCGATTACTTCGAGGCAGTGGCGGCCGGTTGCGGCTCACCGAAGCTTGCGGCGAACTGGGTGATGGGCGAGTTTACCGCTGCGCTGAATCGCTCCGAGGTGGCGGTCGAGAACAGCCCGGTTCCTGCGGAGGCGCTCGCGCAGTTGCTGACCCGGATCCAGGACGACACGATCTCCGGCAAGATCGCGAAAGAGGTGTTCGAGGCGATGTGGTCCGGCGAGGGCGATGCCGACGCGATCATCGAGGCGCGCGGGCTGAAGCAGATCACCGATACCGGTGCGATCGACGCGATCATCGACGAGGTGATCGCCGCGAACCCGGCCCAGGTCGAGCAGTTCCGTTCGGGCAAGGACAAGGTCTTCGGGTTCTTCGTCGGCCAGGTGATGAAGAAGACGCGCGGGAAGGCCAACCCGGCCCAGGTCAACGAGCGCCTGCGCACGCGGTTGCAGGGTGATTGAGCGCCCGTGAACGTGTTCCTGCGCCCGCTCCCGGTGCCTGGAAACGCCTGTCGCGGCGTCGCGGTCGGCCCGCGTCGCCGGAACGGGCTCGGCCCTGCGCGCGGGTCGTTGTATCCCGCGCCTTGTCGGGCATGTTCGAGGTTTTCGTCGTCGTCGCCGCAGCGCGCACTCCGGCACGCGCGCTACGCAGGGATGCGGGACAACCGAATCCGGGACGGCCGGTGAGCGACGAGCGGGATACCCTGCACCGTTTCCTGCTGGAGCGCACGGCGGTGCGTGGCGAGTGGGTGCACCTCGACGATGCCTGGAAGGCGCTTCTGGAGCGCCACGACTACCCGCCGGTGGTGCGCGCCCGCCTCGGGGAGGCGTATGCGGCGGTTGCGTTGATCGCGGCGACGTTGAAGTTCGACGGCGCACTGATTCTGCAGATCACCGGTTCCGGGCCGTTGCACCTGCTGGTAGTGCAGGCCACTGGCAGCCGCGCACTGCGCGGGCTCGCGCGCTACCGCGGCGAAGTTCCCGACGGCGATCTTGCGGAGATCTTCGGGGACGATGCCCGGCTGGTAATCACGCTGGATCCGGGTGCCGGACGCGACCGCTACCAGGGCGTGGTGGAACTGGGCGGTGGCTCGCTGTCTGCCGCACTCGACCGGTATTTCGAACGTTCCGAGCAACTGCCCACCCGGGTCTGGCTGGCGGCGGGGACCGAGCGTGCCGCCGGCCTGTTGTTGCAGGGCATGCCGGCGGCCGATGGTACTCCCACCCGGCCCGACTCCGAGGACTGGATCCGGGCGACGCTGTTGGCCGATACCGTTGCCGCCGAGGAGTTGCTGCAACTTCCGGCACAGGCGCTGCTGCTGCGCCTGTTCCACGAGGAACGGGTGCGGCTGCTGGAGGGGCACGTGATGCGTTTCGCCTGCGGTTGTTCGCGGCAGAAGGTCGAGGAGATGCTGCGCGGCCTCGGCGCGGACGAGGTCCGCGCGACTCTTGCGGAGGAGGGCCGGGTCGAGGTGACCTGTGAGTTCTGCAATGCCCGGTACCGCCTCGACGCGATCGACGCCGAGGCGCTGTTCGCCAGCGCCGATCCGCAGCCCGACGTCGGTTCGACCCGCCACTGATCCCGCGTTGCATCGCTGCACCGCTGGGGCCGCAGCGCGGTACAGTGGGGCCCGGGCGCAGCCCCGTTGCCGGAGGCCGTTAGCGTGAAAGTCACGGCCTGTCTCGTGTTCCGGGCCACCCGTAGGGCGGAAAAGCGCAGCGTCATCCGCCGTACGGCGTTCGCAGTGCCCAGGCGCCCGCGGTAATCCGGGCGCCAGCTGGCGGATGACGGCCTTCGGCCTTTTCCGCCCTACGCCTCTTTCATCATCGGGGGGCCGCTGGCCATGACAGTTAGCACGGCTTGCGAGCGGTCGGGGGCTCGGCCGGCCGCGCCCCTGGCGGCTTGAGTCGCAGGGATCGGCAGCTCGGGAGCCCTCACCGCAGCAGCATGTAGAGCCCAGCGAGCATCAGCACGCCGGCGAACGCGCGGCGCAGCATCAGCACGGGCAGCCGGTGGGCGAGCCAGACGCCACCGCGGACGCTGACCGCGGCTCCCAGCGCGATCCCGGCGACGGCCGGCAGGTACAGGTAGCCCAGGCTCCAGGATGGTGCGTCGAGTGCGGGATCGAGCAGCGCCGGCAGAAGGTAGACCAGGCTGCCCGCGATCGCGATCGGGATTCCCAGCGCGGCCGCCGAGCCGATCGCCTGACGGATCTCCCGACCCTGGCTGAGCAGGAAGGGCGTGGTGAGCGTGCCGCCGGCAATGCCGATCAGCGCGGAGACGGCGCCGATGCCGGTGCCGGCCGCGGACCAGACCGCGGGTCCGGACTCGGGCCGCGTCGGCGGGCGGACGGCTGCGAACAGCCACAGCGCGATCGCGATCTCGAACACGCCGAAGACGCGCGCGAGCGTGCGGCCGTCGATCTGGATCGCGAGCCAGGCACCGAGCATCGCGCCGGCGGCGATCGGCAGGAGCAGGCGGCGCACCGACGGTGCGTGTACGCCACCCTTCAGGTAGTGCCCGCGGGCCGAGGCCATCGCGGTCGGCACGATCGCCCCGAGCGAAGTCCCGATCGCGGCCTGCACCACGAACTGGCTGTCGAAGCCCATCCAGGTGAACAGCCAGACCAGCGCCGGCACCAGCACCAGGCCGCCGCCGATGCCGAACATTCCGGCGGGAATGCCGGTCACCAGTCCCAGCAGCAGGAAGACGGCCAGCAGAGCCAGGGGACCGCTATCGATCAGCAAGGCATCCATCGAGTGCTATCGGCCCGGGCGTGGGGCGTGTGCATGGGGCCCCGCCCAGAGCCCCGGCCCCGTTTCGGGTGGAGGGCTTTCTCCCCGCTCCCGCTTGCGGCAGAGCGGAGCGGGAAGCCCCTTTGGGCCCGTTTCACGTCAGAGGCGTTTCAGCACCTCGCGCGCCGCCGCGACGGTCTGGTCGATGTCGGCGTCGCTGTGGGCGCTGGACAGGAAGCCGGCCTCGAAGGCGCTGGGTGCGAGGTAGACACCGGCATCCAGCATCCCGTGGAAGAAGCGCTTGAACGCGGCCAGGTCGCACTGCGTCGCCTGTGCGTAGTCGGTCACGGTTTGGCTGGTGAAGAACAGGCCGAACATGCCGGGAACCTGGTTCGCGGTCATCGGCACTCCGGCTTCGCGCGCCGCGTCCACGATGCCCGCGACGAGCCGCTGCGTCTTCGCCTCCAACGCCTGGTGAAAGCCGGGTTGGCTCAGGATCTCGAGCGTCTGCAGGCCGGCGGTCATCGCGATCGGGTTGCCGGACAGCGTGCCGGCCTGGTAGACGGGACCGACCGGGGCCAGGTGCTCCATGATCTCGCGCCGGCCGCCGAAGGCCCCGACCGGCATCCCGCCACCGATGATCTTGCCCAGCGTGGTCATGTCCGGGGCGACACCGTACAGCGCCTGGGCGCAGCCGGCAGCGACCCGGAAGCCGGTCATCACCTCGTCGAAGATGAGCACGGCGCCGGACTGGTCGCAGACCTCGCGCAGGGTCTCGAGGAAACCGGGCTGCGGCGGGATGCAGTTCATGTTGCCCGCGATCGGTTCGACGATCACGCAGGCGGTTTCTTCGCCATGCTCGGCGAACCAGGCGCGCACGCCGTCGCTGTCGTTGTAGTTCAGCGTGGTCGTGAGCATCGCCAGCGACGCTGGCACGCCAGGAGACGACGGCTGGCCCAGCGTCAGCGCGCCGGAGCCGGCCTTCACCAGCAGCGCGTCGCCGTGGCCGTGGTAGTTGCCTTCGAACTTCACGATCCGCTCGCGTCCGGTGAAGCCGCGGGCCAGGCGGATCGCGCTCATCGTCGCCTCGGTGCCGGAACTGGTCATGCGCACCATCTCGATCGACGGCACCAGGTCGCAGACCTTCTCGGCCATCGCGACTTCGAGGCTGGTCGGACAGCCGAACGACAGGCCGTTCAGGCAGGCTTCCCGCACCGCGTCGATCACCTGCGGGTGCGCGTGTCCCGCGACCATCGGACCCCAAGAACCGATGTAGTCGATGTAGCGTTTGCCGTCGGCGTCGTACATGTAGGCGCCCTCGGCACGCTCCATGAAGACCGGGGTGCCGCCGACACCCTTGAAAGCGCGCACCGGCGAGTTCACCCCGCCGGGGATGTGGACTTGGGCGGCGGCGAAGAGACGTTCGGATTCCTGCATGGTGGTTGTCCTGTTTCTGGAATGGGTATTCAGCAATTGCGGGAGTGTAGTCCCCCCGCGCGGCAACACAAACCCGGCCAATGCCGCAGGGTAGCGAAACGCGGTGTGCCGGCCCGGGCAGGGAGAGCGTGATCGGCGCTCTACGGGAACAGCGCTTGCAGCGCGCGGGCGGCGGTCTCGGGATCGGGCGCTTCGGAGATGGCCTGAATCACCGCGACCATGTCCGCTCCGGCGGCGACCACTGGGGCCGCGTTGTCTGGGGTAATGCCGCCGATCGCGCAGATCGGGACCGCCAGTTCCGCGCGGGCCGCGCGCAGCAGGTCGGGATTCGCTCGACGCGCGGCGGGCTTGGTCGGCGACGGGTAGACCGAGCCGAACGCGACGTAGTCCGCCCCAGCCGCGATGGCCCGGCGCGCGCGGTCGAGGTCGTTGTAGCACGACGCGCCGATCACGCGGTTCGGCCCGAGTTGGTCCCGCGCCTCGGCAATGCCGGCGTCGTCCTCGCCCAGGTGGACGCCATCGGCTGCGGCGGCCAGGCAGAGTTCGACGTCATCGTTGATCAGCAGCAGCGCGCCGGCTTTCCGGCAGAGCGCGAGCAGTTCCCGTGTCTCGGGAAGGCGAGCCATCCCGGTTCCCGACTTGTCGCGGTACTGGACGACCCGGGCGCCGCCGCGCAGCGCGGCGGCGACCAGCGCGATGCGTCCGGCGGCCCGGTCGGGGGTCACGAAGTACAGGCCGCGCAAACCCGGCCTTGCGGCGGGAGCGGTCATCCGGCCTGCGGGCACAGGCGGTTCGGCACATGCTGGCCGCGGCCCGGCGCATAGCCCGTTGCAATGGCTTCGGTCATGAATCCCTGGGCCTCGATGACCGCAGGTTCGAGGTCGCGCCCCCGGGCGAGAAAGGCCGTGATCGCTGCGGCCAAGGTGCAGCCGGAGCCGTGGAAGCTCGGCGACCGCCGGGGAAGCTCGAAGCGGCGCATGTGGCCGTCCTCCCGGTAGAGCACGTTGACGATCGGCTGCAGGGGCTGGTGGTTGGCCTCGGCGTCGGTCAGCGCGTGGCCGCCGGTGATCAGCACGTTGCGTGCGCCCAGGGCGCGCAGCGTTTCGCCCCAGCGGCTGGCGTCGTCGTGCCCGCTGAGGCGCGCCGCTTCCGGGGTGTTCGGGGTCACCACCGTCGCGCGCGGCAGCAGGCGTTCGCGGGTCAGGTCCACGACCGCCCGGGTCGCGAGTTCGCTGCCGCCGCCGGCCACCATCACCGGGTCGAGCACCACCGGGATGTGCGGATGGGCGGCCAGGAGTGCGGCGACGGTCTCGACGTTCTCCGCCGAGCCGAGCATGCCGACCTTGATCGCGGCCACCGGCAGATCGGCCAGCGTGATCTCGATCTGGTCGGCGAGCCGCCGGGCCGGTAGCACGTCGAAATCGGCCACGTTGCGCGTGTCCTGCACCGTGATCGCGGTGATCGCGGTGGCACCGTGCACGCCGAGGCGGGTGAAGGTGGTCAGGTCGGCCTGGAGTCCGGCGCCTCCACCCGGGTCGGATCCGGCAATGGTCAGAGCGATGGTCGGGCGGTGCATCGGGCGGGTTCCTCCCTGCGGGGCTGCGGTTCCGGTCCCATCCTACGCGTGGGGCCGAACCGGTGCGCCGGTTCGGTCAACCGGTCTGGGAACGCGGGACGACCACGGCCTGGCGCAGCGAGATCTGCGGCCAGCCGCGCCTGCGCGCGTGCTCGGCCAGCGCCGGGTCGGCGTCCACCGCCACCGGTTCCCGAACCTGTTCGAGCAGCGGGATATCGTTGCGGGAGTCGCTGTAGAAACTCGCCCGGGCGATCGCGTCCTCCGGTTGTCCGCGCTCGTGCAGCCAGCCCTTCAGCCGCTCGATCTTGCCTTCCTGAAAGCAGGGAATGCCGTCCAGTTCGCCGGTGTAGCGTCCCTCCCGGAACTCCGGCTCGGTCGCGAGCAGGTGCTCGACGCCGAGCATGTCCGCGATCGGGCGGGTGACGAAGCTGTTGGTTGCGGTGATGATCAGCAGCGTATCGCCGGCGCCGCGGTGCCGTTCGAGCAGTTCGCCGGCGGCGGGGGCGATCATCGGCTCGATCCGCTCGCGCAGGAATTGCTCGCGCCAGCGCTGCAGTTGTTCCAGCGGGTGGCGGGCCAGCGGGCGGAATACGAAGCGGCAGAATTCGTAGATGTCCAGCGTTCCGGCCAGATATTGCGCGTAGAAGTCGTCGTTGGCGCGGGTGTAGCTCTCGGCATCGACCGCGCCCGCTTCGGCGAGGAACTCTCCCCAGGCGTGATCGCTGTCGCCGGCGAGCAGCGTGTTGTCCAGGTCGAAGATCGCGAGTCGCATGGTCTTGCGTAGGTTCCGGTTCGGTTTCCAACGGTTCCGGATTCTACGTGCCGGGGTTCGGGCATGCGAGTGCGGCGGGCTGGCGTCGCGATTTCCCGGGGGTTTTGCCGATTCCCTGGGCCTGTGGAACAATGCTGGTATCGAAGATGCATCTGGTTCATGCAAGTGATTGATTGTGATGGCTACCGACCCAACGTAGGCATCATCCTGTGTAACGGCGAGCAGCAGTTGTTCTGGGGCAAGCGCGTAGGCCAGGATGCCTGGCAGTTCCCGCAGGGCGGAATCCAGAAGGATGAGACGCCCGAGGAGGCGCTGTTCCGGGAATTGCGCGAGGAGACCGGCCTGCTACCGGAGCATGTGCGCATCCTCGGGGTTACCCGCAGCTGGTTGCGCTACCGGCTCCCGGCGCGCATGGTGCGGCGCAGGCAGCGGCCCGTCTGTGTGGGGCAGAAGCAGCGCTGGTTTCTGCTGCAGCTGACCGGGACCGAGGCCGATTTCCGCCTGGATCTGGGGCAACCGCCGGAGTTCGATGCCTGGCGCTGGATCGACTACTGGCGGCCGGTGCACGAGGTGGTCCATTTCAAGCGCGATGTCTATCGGCGCGCTCTGTGCGAGCTGGTGCCGCTGATGTTTCCCGAACTCGCGCGTGATCCCGGATGCCCGCGGCCGGCGGCGCCGCGCCGGGTGGGTTCGTGACGACCCCCTCCAGGCTGTCGATGCTCGATGTGCTGCGCCGGGTGGTGCAGGAGGTCAACGGCGCGGCGGATTTCTTCGAGGCGCTGCATATCATCGTGACCCGGGTCCGCGGGGCGCTGGACATCGACGTCTGTTCCATCTACCTGAAGTCGCCGCGCAGCGGCCGCCTGGTGCTGATGGCCTCCGAAGGCCTGCGCGAGGAATCCGTGGGCCGGGTGGAGATGGATGTGTCGGAGGGCCTGGTGGGTCTGGTCGCGTCGCGCGCGGAGCCGATCAACCTCGAGAACGCCCCCGACCACCCGCGCTACCGCTATTTTCCCGAGACCGGCGAGGAACGGTTCCTGTCCTTCCTCGGCGTTCCGATCATCCAGCAGCGCAAGTTGCTCGGCGTGCTGGTGGTGCAGCACCACGAGCCGCGCCGGTTCGACGACGAGCATGTCTCCTTTCTGATTACGCTGGCGGCGCAGCTCGCGGGCGCGATCACCCAGGCCGAGTTCACCGACGAGATCGCGAGCGAGACGCCGGAGATCAGCCATGTGAACATCGAGGCCACCGGAATCGCCGGTGCTCCCGGTGTCGCGATCGGCCGCGCGGTCGTCGCCTACCGGCTGGCCCAGCTGGACTCGATCCCGGATCGGGAGGCGCGGGACATCGAGCAGGAACTGGCGCGCTTTGCGGCGGCGGTGGCGGCGACACGCGGGGAGATCGAGGACCTCAAGCGGCGTACCGAGACGGTGCTGCCCGCCGAGGAGCGCGCGCTCTTCGATGCCTATCTGATGCTGCTGGGCTCCGACTCGCTGGCGCAAAGAACCGAGGCGCGGATTCGTGGCGGGCAGTGGGCCGCCGCGGCGTTGCGCGACACCGTGCGCGAGAGCGTGCGTGTGTTCGAGGACATGGAGGACGCGTACCTGCGCGAGCGCGCCGCGGATATCCGCGACTTGGGCCGGCGGGTGCTGTCGCATCTCTTGCCCGACGAGGGCAACGACCAGGAATTTCCCGAGGGCGGCATCCTGGTCGGCGAGGATCTCACCGCGTCGCATCTCGCCGAGGTGCCGATCGAACGGCTCGGCGCGATCGTATCGGCGCGGGGAACCGGTTCCTCGCATATCGCGATCCTGGCGCGGGCGCTGAATGTGCCCGCGGTGATGGGTGTGGCGGATCTTCCGGTCAGCCGCCTGGAGGATCGCGAGGTGCTGGTGGACGGCTATCGGGGGCGGCTGTATGTGAACCCCAGTCCCGAGCTGCGCGCGGAATTCCGGCGTCTGGTGCGCGAGGAGCGCGAGCTGGAGGAAGGCCTGCGCGAGCTTGCGCTGGAACCCGCCGCCACCCGCGACGGACGGGCGGTTCCGGTACTCGCGAACAGCGGCCTGCTGGCGGACATCAAGCCTTCGTTGAACTCCGGCGCCGAGGGGGTCGGGCTGTACCGCACCGAGGTGCCGTTCATGATCCGCGATCGGTTCCCCGGCGAGGAGGAGCAGGTCGAGATCTACCGGCAGATTCTTGCGTCGTTCGATCCGATGCCGGTCACGCTGCGGACGCTGGACGTGGGCGGGGACAAGGCGCTGCCCTATTTCCCGGTGCAGGAGGACAACCCGTTTCTGGGCTGGCGCGGGATTCGCCTGACCTTGGACCACCCGGAGATCTTCCTGACCCAGCTGCGGGCGATGCTGAAGGCGAGCCGCGAGCATCCCAATCTCCAGATTCTGTTCCCGATGATCAGCACGCTGGTGGAGCTGAAGGAGGCGATGGTCCTGCTCAACCGCGCGCGCGACGAACTCCTCGACGAGGGCTTCGTGATCCCGATGCCGCGGGTCGGCGTGATGATCGAGGTGCCGGCTGCGGTGTATCTGGTCGAGACCCTGGCGCGCCGGGTCGATTTCCTGTCCGTGGGGACCAACGACCTCGTCCAGTATCTGCTCGCGGTCGATCGCAACAATGCCCGCGTCGCGAACCTGTACGACACGCTGCATCCCGCGTCGATTCGGGCGCTCGAGCTGATCGCCGAGGGCGCGCGCCGGGCCGGCAAGCCGGTCAGCGTTTGCGGCGAGATGGCGTCGGATCCGGCCGCGATCATCCTGCTGCTCGGGATGGGGATCGACAGTCTGAGCGTCAGCGTCTCGGCGATCGCACGGGTCAAGTGGGTGATCCGCAGCTTCTCCAGCGACCGGACCGAGGCACTGCTGGCGCAGTGCCGTTTGCTGGAGAACCCCGATCAGGTCCGGTCGTTGCTCAACAACGCACTGGTGCAGGCGGGCCTCGGGGGGCTGGTGCGGGCCGGCAAGAACTGATCCGCTTCGAACCATCGAAGCGGGTATCCCAGGGCCGCCCGCGTTCGGGCAGGTGCCCGCTCCGGCGAAGCCCGGGTGCCCCGAACGGGCATGACGGGGTATCATCGCCGGCCACGAAGCCAGATCCATGGGACATCGATGATTTCAGTCGGTATTGTCGGCGCAACGGGGTATACCGGGGTGGAGCTGCTGCGGCTGCTCGCGGACCATCCCGAGGTGCAAATCCGCGCCGTGACGTCACGCGGCGATGCGGGTACCCCGGTCGCCGGAATGTTCCCCAGCCTGCGCGGGCGGGTCGACCTGGATTTCGTCGATCCGGCGCAGGCGCGTCTCGACGAATGCGACGCGGTGTTCTTTGCCACGCCGCATGGCGTCGCGCACGCGATGGCCGGGCCGTTGCTCGACGCCGGCGTGCGCGTGATCGACCTTTCGGCGGATTTCCGGCTGCGCGATGCCGAACTCTGGGCACGCTGGTACGGGCAGCCGCACGGTGCGCCGCAGTGGCTTGGCGAGGCGGTCTACGGGTTGCCGGAACTCAACCGTGAGCGGATCCGTTCGGCGCGGCTGCTCGCGGTGCCCGGGTGTTATCCGACAGCGGTCAGTCTCGGGCTGCTGCCATTGCTGCAGGCTGGCGCGATCGATCCCGACGACATCATCGCGGATGCAAAGAGCGGCGTCAGCGGCGCCGGTCGCAAGGCCCAGGTCGGCGGTCTGTTCGCCGAGGTGGGCGAGAATTTCAAGGCCTACGCAAGCGCCGGTCACCGGCACTGGCCGGAGATCCGGCAGACGCTGGACGAGGTCGCCGGACGCCCGGTGGGGCTGGTGTTCCAGCCGCATCTGGTGCCGATGATCCGCGGGATCCATGCCACGCTTTATCTGCGTCCGGCCGGTGGCGCGACGGATTTCCAGGCGCTGTTCGACGCGTTCTATCGGGACGAACCGTTCGTGGACGTGCTGGCTCCGGGGGCGCACCCGGAGACCGCGTCCGTGCGCGGTACGAACGTATGCCGCATCGCGCTGGCACAGCCGGTGGAATCGGGCCGGCTGGTGGTGCTGTCGGTGATCGACAATCTGGTCAAGGGCGCCTCCGGGCAGGCAGTGCAGGGCATGAACCTGATGTTCGGGTTCCCGGAAGGCACCGGGCTGGGTGCGGCTCCGGTCTTCCCCTGAGTTCGGCGGGGAACGGAGCCCGCAAGTCGCGGGTATTCTTGACTCTCGCCATCGGACTTCATAGCGTATGCCTGAACCGAACACAGGAGAACCCCGATCATGGGCGAAACGATGACCGCTGGCGCTGACGCCGACTTCGAGATGCCGAGTCCGCTGATTTTTACCGACGCAGCCGCGACCAAGGTGAAGAGCCTGATCGATGAGGAGAACAACCCCAACCTGAAGCTGCGCGTGTTCGTCAGCGGCGGCGGCTGCTCCGGGTTCCAGTACGGGTTTACCTTCGACGAGACCGCCGGCGACGGCGATACCGTGGTCGAGAACGGCGGCGTCACGCTGCTGATCGACCCGATGAGTTTCCAGTACCTCGCGGGGGCCGAGATCGACTATACGGAGGGGCTGGAAGGCGCCCAGTTCGTGATCCGTAACCCGAATGCGACGACGACCTGCGGCTGCGGCTCCAGCTTTTCGCCCTAGCAGCGCAAGTTCGACAGGCGGTTAGTGCGCCCGCCTCGATTCCGGGGCGAGATGTTCAGGGGCCGGACCGGCTGAGCGCTGGTCCGGCCCTTGCCGTTTGGGGAGGTGTGAAAAAGCTCCGCGCCATGCGTTATCCGCATGGCTGCGCCTGGCAGCCGAGCTAGCCGGACGCTGCCGGCGGCGGGGCGCGGCCGGGGATCACGCAGCCGAGAATCCGGGGGCCGGAGGCGCCGGTCACTTCGGGAAGGTTTCCGGCGCGGGCGTCGATCGTCTGCCGCGCCAGCCACGCGAACGCGGCGGCTTCCACCTGGTCCGCCGGAAGGCCCAGCGCGCCGGTTTCGCTGACCGGGATATCACCGAGGCGGCGTTCGAGTTGCCGCACCAGCGTCGTGTTTCGTACGCCGCCGCCGCAGATCAGCACCTCGCAGGCCCGTCCGGGGGGGCATCCGGCATGCACCGCATCGGCAATGGCGCTGGCCGTGAGTGCGGTCAGCGTTGCCTGCACCTCGGCCGGGGCGAGCGGATCGAACTGCGGCAACCGCGCTGCCAGCCAATCCGGGGAAAAGTACTCCGGCCCGGTGGTTTTCGGCGCTGGGGCCGTGAAGAACGGATCTTCCCGCAGCGCTTTCAGCAGCTCCGGATGGATGCGGCCCTCTGCCGCCCAGCGCCCGCCGGAGTCGAACGGCAGCCCCCGGTGTTCGCGTATCCAGGCGTCGAGCAGTGTGTTGCCCGGACCGCAATCGTAGCCGAGCACGGGTTGCCCGGGCCGCAGCCAGGTGATGTTGCTGATTCCGCCGATGTTTACCACGGCCCGCGCGCGGGATTGGTGACTGAAGCAGGCGGCGTGGAGTCCGCAGGCCAGCGGCGCGCCTTCGCCCCCGGCCGCGATGTCGCGCTGGCGGAACAGGGCCACGGTGTCGATGCCGGTGCGCTCGGCGATTCGGAACGGATCGCCGATCTGCCAGGTGAACGGCGGGTTGCCGCGAGGGGCGTGATACAGCGTCTGGCCATGGCTGCCGATCGCCCGTACCTGCTCCGGGCGTACCGAGGCCTCTCGCAGCAGTGCGATCGCGGCGTCGGCGAACACTTCGCCGATTCGGGCATCGAGTTCGCCGATTTCCCGGTAGCCGGCCCGCGCCGCCAGCGTGAGCCGGCTCAGTTCGCTGGCGACCGTGTCAGGGTAGGGGTGATGGCGGTGGGCACACACCTGCCAGCCCAGCGGCCCCTGCGCAGCGGCGAGGGCCGCCTCGACGCCATCCCGGCTCGTGCCCGAGATCAGGCCGAGGTAGAGCTGCGGCACTAGTGGCTGCCGGCGCCCAGCGGAATCTCGGCCACCTGGGTTTCCCGCAGCGTGTCGATCTGGGCCAGCAGCGGCGCCGTTTCCTTGCGGAAGGCCTCCAGATGCTGCTTCGGCAAGGGGTCGGCGCGGGGGAGGTCCACCGTCACTGGATTCACCGGCTTCCCATGCACGTGGAACTCGTAGTGGAGGTGGGGGCCCGTGGCCATCCCGGTCATGCCGACGTAGCCGATGATCTGGCCCTGTTGCACGCGCGAGCCCACCGACTGCCCGGAACGGAAGCCGTTCATGTGCGCGTAGAGGGTTCTGCGGTTGTTGCCGTGGTCGATGATCACGGTCTTGCCGTAGCCGCCGCGGTTCCCCCGATGCACGATCCGCCCGTTGCCGGCGGCCCGGATCGGAGTGCCGGTGGGGGCTGCATAGTCGACGCCCTGATGCTGGCGCGTATACCCGAGGATCGGGTGCCGGCGCGGCCCGAATTGGGAACTGATCCGGCCCACGTCCACCGGAGTGCGGATGAAGGCCTGGCGCATGCTTTCGCCGTCCGGCGTGTAGTAATCGGGATCCTTGCCTTCGGGTGCATAGCGCAGCGCGCGCAGAGTACGGCCACGGTTCTGGAATTCGGCGGCGAGCACTGGGCCGTCGCGCAGGTATTCTCCGTCACGGTAGAGGCGTTCGTAGACGACGATCAGACGGTCGCCCTGGCGGATATCCCAGGCGAAATCGATGTCCCAGCCAAACACGTCGGCGATCTGCATCAGCGCCGCGTCGGAGAGCCCGGCGCGCGAGCCGTCGAGGAACAGCGACTGTTCGATCTGGGCGTGGACTATCCGGCGCTGGCTTTCCACCTCGTGCGTGTGCCTCGTCGCGACGAAGTCGTCGCCGAC